>JACMIV010000121.1 GCA_014380965.1 Rhizobiaceae bacterium
AGGAGAGGCAGCGTGATCGCAGCGCCCGAATAGGCGTCGAGGCCCGCGGACGGGTCCTCGCCGAGGACGGCGAACCCTGGCTTGACCTCGGGGCGCACGGCGTTCGTCTCTGCCGTCAGTGCAAAGCCCGTCACCGTGCGGCCGCGGCCGATCACCTCGGCGAGGATCTCGTCGTTGTCGGGCAGGATGGCTGGATCGACGGGCGTCCCGGCATCGCCGAGCGCGATGCCGCGCCGTTCGAGATCGGCAAAGAGGGCGCGCGGCGAGGTGCGGTCGCTTTCGGCGAAAAGCACGTCGAAGGCGATCGCAGCCGCGCCTTTCTCCTGCAGCGCTTCGGTCAGGCGGGCAACGGTCTCGCGCGACCAGGGCCATTGCCCGATCCGGCCAAGCGAGGCGTCGTCGATGTCGATCACCCGAACCGGCGCTTCGCGGTAGGGCCGGGGGGCAAGGCGCTGCATGGCGTCGAAGCCGACATGGCGAAGGTCGAGGAACGGCTCCGGCACGGCAATCCGCGCAAGGGCGAGAAGAAGGATCGCCAAGACGCCCGCGGACACGCTCTTGCGGCGACGGGCGTTCCGATCGGAGGGACGGCTGCGGCCGGACTTCTTTCCAAACAGACGGCTGTAGCCGGGCTTCCTCTTTCCAAAGAGACGGCTGTAGCCGGGCTTCCTCTTTCCAAAGAGACGGCTGTAGCCGGTCCGCGGCGAAGCTTCGGCGTCGAGGAGCATTGAGGCGATCCGCAGGTTGGGTGGCCCGCGGATTCAACCACTGAAAGATTAGCCGAACTTTAAGGTCTCTGGCGGAAAACAGTGGGGTGCGTCCCAACCCCATACGGGTGTCTCTTGAACCTCGCGCCGAGCGCAATACCCGACATCGTGTTCGTGCCGGCCGGCGAGATCATCTTCCGGCAGGGCGCGGACGGCGATTGCGGGTATCTCATCGAGGACGGCGTCGTCGAGATTATCGTCGAGGGCGACGTTCCGCGGAGCGTGGGCTTTCGCAGCCAGGGCGAACTCATCGGCGAGATGGCGATCGTCCACGGCGGCAAGCGCTTCGCCACGATCGTCGCCCAGACCGACTGCCGCCTCATGCACATCAGCGCGGAGCGCATCCTGCGCTGCCTCGATGGGGCCGATCCCATCCTTCGCATGGTCGTCGACACGCTTCTCGAGCGGCTGCGCGCGATGCTGCACGACCGGTTCGACGGCAGCACGTCGCTTGGGCCCGACATCGCCGCGCGGCAGTCGATCATCCTTCAGGCGGTCGAGCAGATCCGGCGCGAAAGGGACTTCCGCCACGCGCTCGAACGCGGCGAGGTGACGCTGCACTTCCAGCCGATCGTCGCGCTCGCGGATGGCGCCGTCGTCGGCTTCGAGGGGCTCGCGCGCTGGCGGCACCCGGAACGCGGCATGATCTCCCCTGGCGAATTCATTCCGCTGGCAGAGGCGAGCGGCATGATCGGGGTGCTGACCCGCCACTGCATGGAACAGGCGGTCAAGGCCCTGCATTTCCTCGACGACGGCGACGACGGCGGTTCGCGCCCGCCGCTCTTCGTCAACGTCAACGTCTCGAGCCACGACCTCGTCGATCCCGCCTTCGCCGACTATCTCGTCGCCTTCGTCGAGCGCTGGCCGATCGCGCGCGGACGGCTCAAGATCGAAATCACCGAAAGCGCGCTGATGAGCGATCCGGAACAGGCGCTCTCGACGCTGCGCCTCTGCCGCACGATCGGCATCGGCGTCGCCATCGACGATTTCGGCACCGGCTACTCCAGCCTCTCCTATCTCCACCGCTTGCCGATCGACGTCCTGAAGATCGACCAGAGCTTCATCCGCGGCATGGCGGCAGACGTCCACAGCGCGAAGATCGTGCGCACCATCCTGCGCCTTGCCGAAGAGATCGGCGTGCCGGTCGTCTCCGAGGGTCTCGAAGTGCCGGCCGAAGTGCTCGCCCTGACGCGCATGGGTTGCGCGCTCGGGCAGGGCTACCATTTCGCCCGCCCGATGACGCTCGAGGATGCGGGCGTCTTCGTAACGACCTGGCCGGCGATGGCAGTCGCCGAGCCGCTGGTCGCATGAAGGGTTTCGCCGCGTGGCCTTACCGCGGGGTGATCCCAGCTTTGCATCGAACATATCCGGACCGTCCAAGGCCCGGTCCATCGCAGCCTTAATGCCCGTCCGTCTTGAAAGGACCTCCCGCATGCGTCCCATCTCCCTCCTCGCCGCCGTCTTCGTCGGCGCCGGCCTCGCTTTCCCAGCAGCGGCGGCCGCGCAGACCATCGGCTCGGTCGACAAGGTCCAGGCGACCGTCACCGCCAAGCGCGACAACGGCAGCGCGCGCCTTCGCACCCGCAGCCCCGTGAAGTTCCAGGACAAGCTCGTGTCCGGCGAGAAGGCGCGGCTCGAGGCGACGCTGAAGGACGGCACCAAGCTGACCCTCGGCGAAAACGCCTCGCTCTCGATCGACGAGTTCGTCTACAAGCCGGGCGAGGAGGGCAATAAGCTCGCCCTCAACGTCAACGGCGCCTTCCTCTTCGTCGGCGGCAAGATCGAGGGCCCTACCGGCGGCAATGTCGACATCAACACCCCGGTCGGCACGCTCGGCGTGCGCGGCACGACGGTCTGGGGCGGTCCGGTCGACACCGGCTACGGCATCATCGTCCTCGACGGCCTCGTCACCGTCACCACCAAGGGCGGCAAGACCGTCACCCTCGAGAAGGGCCAAGGCACCATGATCCACGACGAGGACGGCAAGCCGAGCGATCCCGTCGCCTGGCAGCCCGCCCGCCTCGCCCGCGCCGTCGACACGATCACCTTCCGGAAGTAGCCCTCCTCTCCTGCACGATGCGCGAAAAGACGGCTCCCCCCGCGCCGCGCAGCGGGGGCCGTCGTGCGTCCGGCTTTCCGTCAGCAACACCGCGGACACGTTTCGAGGAGCACCCGGTGTTCCCCCGGCCACAGACGGCATCATCGAAGAAGAAGACACCGGCGTGTCGCAGCAATGCACTTCGCAGAAGCATCGCGATAGGTTAGAGAACACGCAAAGCTCACCCCGTACGCGCTCTTCCGCCACAGGCGTGCGTCCGGCCCGCAGCGGTCTGGCCGGGCTCCGTGGCCCGAACAGCCGTATTGCCGCAAGACCGGACGAACCCGCCATTTCTTTTCGACCGAGGGACCTGTCATGACCATCTTTGCAAACGCTGTCCGGGCCATGGCCGTAGGCCTGGGGCTTCTGTCCGCCGGGCCGGCCGTGGCCGCGACCTGCGGCAACGACGCCGCCGGCTTTTCGCGCTGGCTCGAAGAGTTCAAGGGCGAGGCTCGCGGCTCCGGAATCTCCGGCCGAACCATCGCTTCCGCGCTCGGCAACGTCTCCTACGACAAGAAGGTGATCGGTCTCGACCGCAACCAGAAGAGCTTCAAGCTCTCGCTCGACGAGTTCATGGCGCGCCGCGCTCCCGCCTCCTTCGTCTCCAAGGGCAAGAAGATCATCGCGCAGAATGCAGGGATGCTGAACGCGATCGAGCAGCGCTACGGCGTCCAGAAGGAAGTTCTCGTCGCGATCTGGGGCATGGAGACCGGCTTCGGCGCCAATTCCGGCAACATGAGCGTCTTCAAGTCGCTCGCGACCCTCTCCTACGACTGCCGTCGCTCGGACTTCTTCACAGAGGAACTGCTTGCCGCGCTCGCCATCGTCGACCGCGGCGACATGAGTCCCGAGCAGATGAAGGGGGCATGGGCCGGAGAGATCGGCCAGACCCAGTTCCTCGCCAAGAACTACTTGCGCTACGCCGTCGACGGCGACGGCGACGGTCGCCGCGACCTCATCCGCTCGAAAGCCGACGTGCTCGCCTCGACCGCGAACTTCCTGCGCGCCCACGGCTGGCAGGCGGGCGGTGGCTATGGCCCCGGCGAGGCCAACAACGCCCTCTTCTACGACTGGAACCGCGCCGGCGTCTATCAGAAGGCCCTCGCCCTCTTCGCCAGCCAGCTCGCGAGCTGAAGCGAACGTCCAGCATTCCTTGACGCGTGGAGCTTGCAGGGCGGGGCGCAGAATGGGCCACCGCCCTGTTTCACGTGAGACACGATCTGCGGGGAGGACCCGCAGATCTCAGATCGCGACGGCACGGCCTGAATCCTTGAAGGTGGTGTCGAGAATGGTGTGCATCGCCTCCACGATCGCGGCCGAGGTCTCCGCCTCCTCGGGCTCCAGCCGCTCGAAGTCTGGTCGGTAGCGCAAGGGGACGGGACCGAAGCTCGCCTGCGAAGAAGCCTGGTCGGTGTGCGCCATCGGCTAGATCCAGTCTCGTGCGTTGCAGTTCGCGCCAAAGGCGCACTGCTCCTCGAATGCCGCTCTCCCCGAGCCGTTCCCGTCGACACGTCGTTGTGTGCGACAAGCCGTCGACATTGGATAGCCGGGTGACTTTCGACGTCGCGGCAAAATCCTCTGCACGTTCTCTTCAGCGGCTTGCCGTGACCGACGTTCGGGGTGGACAAGCCAGCAGCCCCGGCCTAACCCCGGCCGCAACCGCCTGCGACGCCTGTGCGGGCCGCGCGATCAGACCAAACGCCGTCACACGCCACCCGAGGAAGCCATGGAGCGCCCTGCCAAGACGCCGGACGCGGCGGTCGACGCCGTTGCGTTCGCGCCCTCTACCGGTCCCGCGCCGACGACAGGCGGCGCCTCCTCGTGGATGTCGCACCTGTCGGCGACGCTGGCGCTTGGGCTGCCGCTCGTCGGGGCACAGCTCCTGCAGATGTCGATCCACGTGACAGACACGGTGATGATCGGACAGCTCGGCGCCGCGGAGCTTGCGGCCGCTGTCCTCGCCTCGCAGGCCTTCTTTCTCGTCTGGATGTTCGGGGCAGGCTTTGCGCAGGCCGTGATGCCCGTCGCCGCGGCGGCGCAAGGGCGCGGGGACCTCCGCGGCGTCCGCCGTTCGGTGCGGATGGGCCTCTGGGTCGTCACGCTCTACGGGGCCCTCGCGATGGTCCCGCTCTGGCAGCTCGAAACGATCCTCCTCGCCCTCGGTCAGGAGGCGCGCACCGCAGCGCTCGCCGGCGCCTTCATGCGCGTTCTGCAATGGGCGATGTTTCCGGCCTTGGTCATCGCAGGACTCCGCTCCTATCTCAGCGTCGTCGGGCGCGCGTCCGTGGTGCTCTGGGTCACGCTCGCCGCCGCCCTCCTCACCGCGCTCCTCAACTACGTCCTGATCTTCGGGCATTTCGGCCTGCCCGCGCTCGGCATGGCGGGATCGGCTGTCGCCTCGGTCGGCGCCAATGGCGCGGGCGCCGCGATCATGGTCGTCTACACCGCGCGACGGCACGATCTCGCGGCCTACGAGCTCTACGTCCGCTTCTGGCGGCCGGACTGGCCGGCTTTCCTCGAGGTGCTTCGGCTCGGCTGGCCGATCTCGACGACCATCATCGCGGAGGTCGGCCTCTTCGCCGCGTCCTCCGTGATGATGGGCTGGCTCGGCACGATCCCCCTCGCCGCGCACGGCATCGCGCTTCAGCTCGCCTCCATCGCCTTCATGGTGCCGCTGGGGCTCGCGCAGGCCGGCACAGTGCGCGTAGGGCTCGCCCACGGCAGGGGCGCCACGGCGGATCTCGGCCGGGCGGCCCATACGGTTCTGGCGCTCGGCATCCTCGTGTCCCTCGCCGCGGCGCTGATGTTCTGGATCGTACCGTCCGGCCTCATCGGCCTCTATCTCGGAGACGGCGATCCGAACGCCGCCGCGGTGCTCGCCATCGGCGTTCCGCTCCTCGCCGTCGGCGCCGCCTTCCAGATCGTCGACGGGCTGCAGGTCGTGGCGTCGGGCCTCCTGCGGGGGCTTGCCGACACGCGAATGCCGATGATCATCGCGGTTCTCAGCTATTGGGGCCTCGGCATGCCGGCCGCCTATGTCCTCGCCTTCCCGCTTGGCTTCGATGGACCGGGCGTCTGGTGGGGCCTTGCCCTCGGCCTCTTCGCCTCGGCCGTGTTGATGACCTGGCGCTTTCACCGCCGCGCGGCGCTGGGGCTGACGGCGAAATAGCCGGGCATTGGGCGGCACGGCAGGCCATCGGCTGCGCGAACCCCTCGTTCTTTGGGCTTATGCGACAGGCAAAAGCTGAAGGGTCGTGTTGACCGACCGCGGCCCTGGACCTATCAACTCGGGTCCAGGGAGCGTGCGACCAATGCAGCCGAAGATGGCGCGGCCGTTCCGTCATTCCGTCCGGGAGGATTACAGATGAAACGCGTTTCTTTATTGTGCGCCGCAGCAGCGACATTTCTGGCCGGCACGGCGCTGGCGCAGGAGACCTTTCCGAACCAGCCGATCACCATGCTCGTGCCCTTCGCCGCGGGCGGACCGACGGATACGGTCGCGCGTCTCGTTGCCGAACCGATGGGCAAGGTACTCGGTCAGCAGATCGTCATCCAGAACGTCGCGGGCGCGGGCGGAACGCTTGCCGCAGGCCAGGTCGCCAAGGCCTCGCCCGACGGCTACACGATCCTCATGCACCACATCGGCATGTCGACCGCGCCGACGCTCTATCGCAACCTCGAGTATAATCCGGTGGACGCCTTCGAGACGCTCGGCCTCGTCACCAACGTGCCGATGACGCTCATCGCCCGCAAGGACTTCGAGCCGAACACGCTCCAGGAGCTCGTCGACTACGTGAAGGCGAACAAGGACGAGGTCGTCTACGCCAATGCCGGCATCGGCGCCGCCTCGCATCTCTGCGGCATGCTGTTCATGAACGCCATCGACACCGCCGTCACAACCGTTCCCTACAAGGGCACCGGCCCGGCGATGACCGACATCCTCGCCGGCGAGGTCGATTTCATGTGCGACCAGTCGACCAACACGACCGGCCAGATCAAGGGCGGCGAAGTGAAGGTCTACGCCGTGACGACGCCCGCCCGCCTCGGCAACCTGCCGGACGTGCCGACGACGGCGGAAGCTGGCCTCCCCGACTTCCAGGTCGGCGTCTGGCACGGCCTCTACGCGCCGAAGGGCACGGATCCGGCGACCGTCGAGAAGATCAACGCCGCGCTGCAGACGGCGCTGAAGGACGTGACCGTCATCGAGCGCTTCGCCGACCTCGGCACCGCGCCGGTTGCCGCCGAGGAAGCGACGTCCGCCGCCCATCGCGACTACCTCGCCGCGCAGATCGCGCTGTGGAAGCCGATCATCGAGAAGGCCGGCGTCTTCGCGGATTGAAGGACACGGCAAGCGCGGCGTC
>JACMIV010000008.1 GCA_014380965.1 Rhizobiaceae bacterium
CGACAAGATCGGCAAGATCATCGGCGTCATCGACGAGATCGCCTTCCAGACGAACCTCTTGGCGCTGAACGCCGGCGTCGAGGCGGCGAGAGCCGGCGAGGCCGGACGAGGCTTCGCAGTTGTCGCCCAGGAGGTCCGCGGCCTCGCGCAGCGCTCCGCCGAAGCCGCCAAGGAGATCAAGAACCTCATCTCCCTGTCGAGCCAGCAGGTCGGTCAGGGCGTCGATCTCGTCACCGCCTCGGGCCAGTCGCTGAGCGAGATCGTCGACGAAGTGTCGAAGATGTCGGACGTCGTCACGGAGATCGCCCGCAGCGCCAAGGAACAAGCAGTCAGCCTGCGCGAAGTTTCGACGGCGGCCGATCAGATGGACAAGGTCACGCAGCAGAACGCCGCCATGGTCGAGGAGACGACGGCCGCCGCGCAGACGCTGACGACCGAGACCGAGACTCTCGCCGGTCTCGTCTCGCGCTTCACCGTCACGCACGCGCCGAGCCTTGCCGCACGCGGCCCCTCACGCCCGGCAGCCAGAATCACTCGTCCTGCCCCGGCCAAGCCGTCGCGCCCAGCGGTTCAGCAGATGCGAACTACCGGCAGCGGCGGCGCGGCCCGCAAGTCCCAGCCGGCCGCGGAGAGCTGGGAGGAGTTCTGATCTCCGACGTTCGACGCCGTCGATGATGGACGATCCGGGCCGGCACCCTTGCCGGCCCGTTTTCATATCCCACGTTCCGTTGTGGATGTTGCAGCGCAGCACAGCCATGCGCTTCAGGGCGCGGCCGTGTCCGGGTGCCGCGTGGGACATAGGAGATCATCGATGCGATTGGACGGGAACGTCGCCATCGTCACCGGGGCGGGCTCCGGGATCGGGCGTGAGATCGCACTATCGTTCGCCCGCGAAGGCGCCAAGGTTGGCATATGCGACATCGACATAATGGGCGCCGGGGCGGCCGTCGCCGAGATCGCGGCATCCGGCGGTCAGGCCCTCGCCGTTGAGATGGACGTAACCGACGAGGTGGCCGTGACCCGCGGCGTCGACGCCGTCGCCGAACGTTTCGGCCGGATCGACACGATGGTCTCGAACGCCGGCATCCAGATCGTCCATCCGATCGAAGATTTTCCCTATGCCGACTTTCGCAAAATGATCGACATACATCTCGGCGGCGGCTTCCTCGTGACCAAGGCCTGCGTGCGCCACATGTATGCGAGCGGATCGGGCTCGCTCATCTACATGGGATCGGTGCACAGCCACGAGGCCTCGGCCCTGAAGAGCGCCTATGTCGCCGCCAAGCACGGCCTTCTCGGCCTCGCGCGCACCATGGCGAAAGAGGGAGCGGCCCGCGGCGTGCGCTCGAACGTCATCTGCCCCGGCTTCGTGAAGACGCCGCTCGTCGAGCGCCAGATCCCGGAACAGGCCGAACGCCTTGGCATCTCCGAGGAGGAGGTCGTGAACCGCGTGATGCTCGGCAACACTGTCGACCAGGAATTCACGACCCTTGAGGACGTCGCCGAGGTCGCGATATTCCTTGCAAGCTTCGGATCGAACGCCCTCACTGGGCAGTCGATCAGCGTCAGCCACGGCTGGCACATGGGCTGAAGGCCGCCTCCCCGCCCCACACGAACAGGGAATTTCATGGACCTCATCACCGTCCAGCCGATCGTCGCGCTCTTCGCCGGCATCCTCATCCTTCTGGTGCCGAGGCTTCTCAGCACCATCGTCGCGATCTACCTGATCCTCATCGGCATCTCGGGCTTGATGACAGTTGGCTGAGACCGGTCAGCTCGTTTCAGTCCACGAGTACCTGTCTGCGTCGTCCGCGACATTCTGACCGAAATGGCATCCCTTGGTCCTTGCATCCTGCGCCCCGCTCGGGCGATCAAGGTTGCGGGCACCACGGGACCGACGGATCGCTTCGGCTTTTCCCGAGGGCGGTCCGTCTCGATAGCGGAGATGTTTCGATGGCGGCGGACAAGCGCAGGCTCGTGGTGCTGGGCGGTGGATCGGGGGGCCTTGAACTTGCTGCCAGCCTGTCGTCCGACCCGAGCCTTTCCGTAACGCTCGTCGACAAGGTCGGCGCCCATATCTGGAAGCCACGGTTGCACGAATTCGCGGCGGGAACGGTCAATTCCACGCTGTCCGAGATCAGCTTCTATATGATCGCCAAGATGCGCGGCTTTCGCTTCGAGCAGGGAAGCGTGACTGGCATCGACCGTGCCGCCAAGCGCGTGACGCTCGCCGCGATCGAGACCGTCGACGACCACGAGATGGCCGCGAGCCGCTCCGTTCCCTATGACACCTGCGTCGTCGCCCTTGGCGGCATCACCGCCGATTTCGGCACCGCGGGCGTTGCCGAGAATGCCGTGCGCCTCGACGCCAAGATTGACGCCGACGCCTTCCGCGAGCGCTTCGTAGCCCTGATGATCCACGCGCGGGAGACGAAGTCTCCGGCCCATGTCGTGATCGTCGGCTCGGGTGCGACCGGAACAGAACTCGCCGCCCACCTGCGCCTTTCCGAACGGGCCTTCTTCGAGACGCCCGCAGCACCCGTCCAGGCCAAGCTCCTCGACCTCACGATCCTCGAAGCGGCGCCCGAAGTCATGCCCGGCGCGGACGCCGACTTGAGGGCCGGCATCCTGAAGCGTCTCGCCGCGCTCGATGTGACGGTCGTCACCGGCGCGAAGATCGTCGCCGTCGATCCGGAAGCCGTGCGCTCCGCTTCGGGTGAGGTCTGGCGGTCGGATTCCACCGTCTGGGCGGCAGGCTCGCTCGGCAGCCCCGTTCTGGCTCGGCTGGGCGGCCTCGAACTCGACCGCAAGGGCCGCCTCCTCGTCGACCCTTATCTGCGCACGACGCTCGATTCCGGCGTCTACGCGCTGGGCGATGCCGCCAGCGTGACGCCCGAAGGCGCCGTCATGGCCCTGCCGCCGACGGCGCAGGTGGCAAGCCAGGAGGCCGGCTACTTAGCCCGAACGCTTCCCAAGGCTATGGCAGGCGAGAATGTCGAGCCGTTTCACTTCAGGGACAAGGGCAAGCTCGTTTCGCTCGGCAATGCTGGCACTGTCGGGCTGGTCGGCTTTGCCCGCCGCGACGACCTCTTCATTCAGGGCCAATTCGCCAAGGCCGCCTACCATGCCCTGCAGCGCCAGCATCAATGGGCGGTACTCGGCCTCCTGCGCGGCTCCGTCGCCATCCTCGCCGACATCATTTCACCGACGAAGGGACCGGCGCTCAAGTTGCACGGATGAAGCATCCGGTGCGGCAACCCTTCAACGAGACGAGGAGGGATGCTGGGCTGCAGCGGTGGCGTCAGGACGCCTTGCCCTTCGTTGCCCAGCCCGCGAGAACCTTGTCGAGCGTCATCGGATAGTCGCGCACGCGCACGCCCGTCGCATCGTAGATCGCGTTGGTGATCGCCGCGCCGACGCCGGAGATCGCAAGCTCCCCGATGCCCTTGGAAGCGAGCGGGCTCGCCGCCGTGTCGCGTTCGGGCAGGAGCACGACCTCGAGCTGCGGTACGTCCGCGTTCACCGGCACGTGGTATTCGGCGAGATCGTGGTTCACCATCAGCCCGGTGCGGGGATCGATGATCAGCTCCTCCATGAGGGCCGACCCGATGCCGAAGATCTGGCCGCCATAGCACTGTGAGGTCGCAGTCTTCTCGTTGAGGATGCGTCCCGCGGCGGCGACCGTCAGGAGACGCTTTACGCGCGTCTCGCCGGTCACCGCATTGACGCGGACCTCGCAGAAATGCGCGCCGTAGCTCGCCTGATGTGTCTCCTTGTAGGCCTTGCCCGGCTTGAAGGTGCCGGTGACGACGATCGGCTCGCCTTTCAGGATGTCGGCAAACGCGGTCTGCTTGTTGCCGCCGATGGCGGTGCCGTCCTTCAGCGTCAGGTCCGAAGGCGAGACCCCGAGACTCTCCGCAATTTTCTCGATGATGCCCTCGCAGGCGACGTAGACCGACGAGCCCGCCGAACTCGCGCCCCACGAACCGCCGGAACCTGCCGAGGGCGGGAGCGTCGAATGCCCGAGCTCCACCGTCACCTTCTCCGCCGGGAGACCGAGCATTTCGGCCGCGATCTGCTGGAGGATCGTGTAGGTGCCGGTGCCGATGTCGGTCATGTCAGTCTCGACATGCGCCGTGCCCTCGGCCGAGAGCGTGACGCGGGCCGAAGACTTCATCAGCATGTTCTTGCGCGAGGCGGTGGACATGCCGTGTCCAATCAGCCACTCGCCCTCGCGCTTCGCACCTGGTTTCACTGGCGCATCGCTCCAGCCGAATCTCGCCGCGCCCTCGTCCATGCATTCGATCAGCATCCGCGAGGAGAAGGGGAGACCCTCCTGCGGATCGACCTCCGGCTCGTTCAGCTTGCGCAGCGCGATCGGGCCGATGCCGAGCTGTTCGGCGAGCTCGTCCATGGCGTTCTCGAGCGCCAGCATGCCGACCGCCTCTCCCGGCGCCCGCATCGCCGAGGACAGAAGCACGTTCACATCGGCCTTCTTGTGCGTGACCTGCCGGTTCGCCCCGCCATAGAGGAACACGGTGGAAATGCCGGCCGGCTCGAAAAAGGCGTCCTCCTTGGTGTTGGCGGTAATGGTGTCGTGGGCGATCGCCTCGATGACGCCCTCGCGCGACGCCCCGATGCGGATGCGCTGGATCGTGTCGGAGCGGCGCGAGGTCGTCTGGTAGACCTGGGCACGCGTCAGCGCCACCTTCACCGGTCGCCCGAGCGTCTTCGCCGCGATGGCGGCATAGACCGCCTCCGGCCCGATGCCGAGCTTGCCGCCGAAGCCCCCGCCGATATAGGGGCTGACGATCTCGACATTCGCCTTGTCGACGCCGAGCGCCTTGGCGAGCTGGCCGACATTGACCTGGATGAGCTGGTAGGAGCCGTAGAGCGTCAGCTTCTCGCCTTCCCAGGACGCGATCGAGGCGTGCGGCTCCATCGCCGAATGGCTCTGGCTCGGCGTCGTGTAGGTCGCGTCCAACGTGACCTCGGATGCCGCGAACGCCTTGTCGAAATCGCCCTTCTCGATGACGGAAGGCATGATTCCGTCGCCGGGATCGTAGGCGTTCGCCTGCTCGCTCTGGAGGTCGTATAGGCCCGCGCGGGCCTCAGACGTCACGTCGACCAGCTTGGCCGCATCCCGCGCGGCTTCGAACGTTTCTGCGACCACAAGGCAGATCGGCTGGCCGAAATGCGTGATCTCGCCACCCACCCTGGCGGGCTGCGGATCGCCCGCATCCGCCGCCGCGCGCACGGCCCGGTCGTCGATGACGACATCGAGGACGCCGGCCTTCGAGAGAGCCCGCATCGGATCAATCCCGACGATCTTCGCCGAGCCGACGCCGGAGGTGACGATAAAGCCGTAGGCGACCCTGCCCGGCAGCTTGTGCTCGTAGGCATAGGTGGCGCGTCCCGAGACTTTCAGCGGGCCCTCGAAACGGTCGATGCCCTTGCCGATGACGCCTTGCACATCGCGGTCGAGGCGCGTTTCGCCCACCCGCTCGTTCATCTGGAAAGTGTGGACGTTGCTCATGCACTCGCTCCCGTGGCTTCGCCGAGCACGGCCGGCAGCGTCCGGCGCATCAGCTCGATCTTGAAGTCGTTCTCGCCTTGGCCCTTGGCCTTGGCGAGCAGCGTGTCGGCAGCTTTCGCAAACAGGGCCGGCGAGGGCGCCTCGCCCCTCAGAAGCTCCTCCACCGCCGCATCGCGCCATGGCATCGGCGCGAGGCCGCCATAGGCGAGCCTGACGTCGCGCATCTTGCCCCCGTCGACGACGACGACCGCTGCGACCGAGACGAGTGCGAAGGCGTAGGAGGCCCGGTCGCGCACCTTGCGGTAGACGTGTCGGCCGCCCGGCGCCTTCGGCAGGCGGATGGCCGTGATCAGTTCGCCGGCTTCCAGATTGGTCTCGATATCAGGCGTCGTGCCGGGCAGGCGATAGAGATCGCCGACCGCGATGCGGCGCGACGAGCCGTCCGCCTTCAGCGTCTCGACCTCGGCGTCCAGCGCGCGCATCGCCACCGCCATGTCGGACGGATGCGTGGCGATGCAATGCTCGCTCGCGCCGAGGATCGCATGGATGCGGTTGAAGCCGCCGATCGCGTCGCAGCCCGAGCCCGGCTGGCGCTTGTT
The DNA here is from genome assembly GCA_014380965.1 of Rhizobiaceae bacterium. Taxonomy (GTDB): domain Bacteria; phylum Pseudomonadota; class Alphaproteobacteria; order Rhizobiales; family Rhizobiaceae; genus Plantimonas. Next base: position 6,136 of record JACMIV010000008.1, read on the forward strand.
GCAGCGCGCGTTGGTCTCGTAGAAATAGCCGCAGCGCGTGCGTTGGAGCAGGTTGCCGCCGGTCGTCGCCTTGTTGCGGAGTTGGCCGCTGGCGCCCGCCAGAAGCGCCCGCGACAGGACGGCATAGTCCCGCCGCACGATGTCATTCGCGGCGAGATCGCTGTTCGGCACGAGCGCGCCGATCATCAGCCCCTCGTCCGTCGCCGTAACGTCGCGGAGCGGCAACCGGGTGATGTCGACCAGCCGCTCGGGCGTCTCGATCTGGAGCTTCATGAGGTCGAGGAGGTTGGTGCCGCCGGCGATGAACCGCGTGCCCGCCATCGCAGCCGCAGCCGTTGCCGACGCGGGGTCGGCGGCGCGGGAATAGTCGAACTGTCTCATGCCGCATCTCTCCGGCGTTCGTCCGCCCGGCGCGTCTCGCCCTCGGCCCCGACGCTGCGGATGGCATCGACGATGTTCGGATAGGCCGAGCAGCGGCAGAGATTGCCGCTCATGCGCTCGGAGATTTCCTCGTTCGACAGGACGAGGTTGCCGTCGAGGCCTTCCGAGACGTGGCTCGGCCAGTTCTCGGCCCATTCGCCGAGCATGCCGACCGCCGAGACGATCTGCCCGGGCGTGCAGTAGCCGCACTGGAAGCCGTCATGCGCCAGGAAGCTCTGCTGCATGGGGTGGAGGTTGCCGGGCTCTCCGAGGCCCTCCACGGTGGTGATCTCGTCGCCCTCGTGCATGACCGCGAGCGTCAGGCAGGAATTGATGCGGCGACCGTTGACGAGGACGGTGCACGCGCCGCACTGGCCATGGTCGCAGCCCTTCTTTGTGCCGGTCAGGTCGAGGTGGTCGCGCAGCGCATCGAGCAGCGACGTCCTGACGTCGGCTTCCAGCACCCGCTCCGTTCCGTTGACGATCAATCTCATCCGGTCCCTTGCTCCTTGTCGTCGTTCCAGACTGGCAACGGGCGGAGGGCGGATGGGTTCAGGAAAAACTAGGTCTCCGGAGAATGAACGGTGCGTCTCGTCAGAACTCTATGCCGATCTGCGCCTTCACGCCCGACCGGAAGGGATGCTTGATCGCCTCCATCTCGGTGACGAGGTCGGCGAAGTCGATGAGCTCCTCCTTCGCGTTCCGCCCGGTGATGACGACATGCTTCATCGCGGGCTTCTCCTTCAAGACCTTCAGAATGTCGGCGACGTCGAGATAGTCGTAGCGCAGGACGATGTTCAGCTCGTCGAGGAGGACGAGCTGGTGCTCCCCATCCATGATCAGCGTCTTCGCCCGATCCCAGGCGGCCTTGGCCGCGGCGATGTCGCGCTGGCGGTCCTGCGTCTCCCAGGTGAAGCCGTCGCCCATGGCGGACATCGTCACTTGGGCTGGAAAATGCTCGAGGATCTTGCGCTCGCCGGTCTCCCACTTGCCCTTCACGAATTGCACGATCCCGACCTTCATGCCGTTGCCGAGCGCCCGGAAGACGAGGCCGAAGGCTGCCGTCGACTTGCCCTTGCCCTTGCCGGTGTGGACGATGACGAGACCTTTCTCGGTGGTCTTCGTCGCGAGGATCTTGTCTCGCGCAGCCTTCTTCTTCCGCATCTTGTCGGCGTGGCGCGCATCGAGCTCTGCCTCGGAAAGACCGGTGATCGCGTCGGATTTTTCGGCCATCAGGCGGCTCCCTTGGAATAGCGGTGAAGATCGAATGTCGCGGAATTGGAACGCGGCGACCAGAGCCCCCGCTCGATCGCCTCGCCAAGGCGGTCGCACATCTCGGCAAACGCGTGGCGGTTGTTCGCCAGCATGAAGGTCCGTACCGCCTCGTCGGCGACGAAAGCTTGGTGAACGGCGTCGAAATGGTGGTCCGAGACCGCGCCGGTGGTCGCCGAGAAGGCGAAGAGGTAGTCGACGGTGGCCGCGATCTCGAACGCGCCTTTGTAGCCGTGGCGCATGACGCCCGCGATCCATTTCGGATTGACGACCCGGGCCCTGACGACGCGGCCGATCTCCTCCTCCAGCGTCCGGATCACCGGCCGCTCGGGCCGCGAATGGTCGTTGTGATAGACGGTCGGCCGTGTGCCCGAGACATGCTCCACGGCGGCCGTCATACCGCCCTCGAACTGGTAGTAGTCGTCGGAATCGAGAAGATCGTGCTCGCGGTTGTCCTGGTTCTGGACGACCGCCTCGATCCCCTTCAGCCGCGTCTCGAGACCGTGGCGCTCGGCCTCCCCCTCGGCCTCCGATCCGTAGGCGTAGGAGCCCCAGACGAGGTAGGCCTCGGCAAGGTCCGCCTGGGTCGACCAGCCCTTCTCGTCGATCAGCGCCTGCAGCCCAGCCCCGTAGGCGCCGGGCTTCGAGCCGAAGATGCGATAGCCGGCACGTTTTGCGGCCTCGGCCATGGTCGCGCCGGCAGCGATCAGCGCCGTCGTCTCGGCTCGCATCCGCGCCGCGATCGGATTGTCCTCTTTATCCTCGTCGAGCGCGCCGACCGCCCGGATCGCCCGGTCGAAGAGCGCGATCTGATCGGGAAATGCGTCGCGGAAGAAGCCGGAGATGCGCAGCGTCACGTCGACACGCGGGCGGCCGAGGGCGGCGAGCGTCACGATCTCGTAGCCCGTCACGCGGCGCGAGCCCATGTCCCAGACCGGTTTTACCCCGATCAGCGCCATGGCCTGCGCGATGTCGTCGCCACCGGTCCGCATGTTCGCCGTGCCCCAGCAGGTGAGTCCGATGGAGGTCGGCCACTCGCCTTGGTCCTGAAGATGGCGCGTGACCAGGAGCGCGGCGGACTTCTTCCCGATCGTATAGGCAGCGGGCGTCGGCACGCTGCGCGTGTCGACGGAGAAGAAATTGCGGCCGGTGGGGAGCACGTCCGGCCGCCCGCGCGTCGGTGCGCCGGAAGGGCCGGGCGTGACGAAGCGCCCGTCGAGTCCCGTGAGGAGGCCGGCAAGCTCGGCGGGACCCGAGGCGACGACGGAGGGCTTCAGCCGCGCCTCGATTTCGGCGAGCACGAGGGCTGTGGACGGCATGGGGACAACCGGTCGTATCGTGCCCGAAACGAGGACGGCCGCCAAGGCTTCGATGCGCTCGATAGTATCGCCGGCCGTGCGCCAGGGGTCTGTGGAGAGGGATTGGAGAAGCTGTGGACGGGGGCCTATCCAGGGGGCGCCCATGTCGCAGGAAAGGGGATCGAAGCGAATCGTGTCGCAGGTCTTTACGTCTCGTTGCGATCCGCTCGCGCTAGCACCCCCCTCTGCCCTGCCGGGCATCTCCCCCTCAACGGGGGAGATCGGCAGCGTCGGGGTTGGCGACAAGTCTGATCTCCCCGCTTGAGGGGGAGATGCCGGCAGGCAGAGGGGGGTGTTAGCGCCGACATCCGAACTCTCGCCCATCAACCCCAGATCCCCCGCGATCGCCCGGTGCAGCGACTCGTCCTCCGCCTCGAGCCCTCGCGGCAGCCGCGCCAGGGCAACGACGAGGTCGGTCAGGAGCCGCCCCTCCGGCGCCACGCCGAACACATGAAGCCCGTCCCGGATCTGCATCTCCTTGAGATCGCAGAGATAGGCGTCGAGCTTTTCCAGCGCCGCCTCGTCCTTCTCGCCCGCCGCGATCCCGGCATCCCGGTCGAGCCCGAGGTCGCGGATCAAATCGAGAATCTGCGCCTTCAAAAACACGCACCGCCGCCCGTCGCCGGCGGACGCCTCGTAGAACTCGTCGACCAGCACCTCGAGATCGCGCAAGGGACCGTAACTTTCGGCGCGCGTCAGCGGCGGGGTGAGATGGTCGACGATGACGGCGGAGGTCCGGCGCTTGGCCTGCGTCCCCTCGCCAGGATCGTTGACGATGAAGGGATAGAGATGCGGCATGGGCCCGAGCACCGCTTCCGGGAAGCAGCTTTCCGAGAGCGCCAGCGCCTTGCCGGGCAGCCATTCGAGATTGCCGTGCTTGCCCATGTGGATGACCGCCTGTGCGCCGAAGGAGCCGCGCAGGCCACTTGGACTTCCCTGTGCGCCGAAGGAGCCGCGCAGAAAGGCGTAGAGCGCGAGATAGTTGTGCGGCGGCACGAGGTCCGGAGAGTGGTAGGTCTCCTTCGGATCGATATTGTAGCCGCGGGCCGGCTGGATGCCGACCATGAGATTGCCGAACCGCGCGAGCGGCAGCGCGAAGCCGCCGATGGGATCGACGAACGGGTCCGTCTCCGGCGCTCCCCAGCGCGCCGTCACCGCCTCCCGAACGGCACGCGGCAAATCCTCGAAGAACGCGTGATAATCCGCCAGCGGCAGCGTCGCGCGGATCGTGCGCGCCGCCGTCCCGGCATTGGTCGGCCCCTCCATCAGATGGTCGATCAACGCGTTGCCGTGCTCGGGAATGCCGTCGACCGCATATCCGGCCGCCCGCATCGCCCGCATGACTTCGATCGTGCCGGCCGGCGTGTCGAGCCCGACACCGTTGCCGAGCCTTCCGTCGCGGTTCGGATAGTTCGACAGGAGCAGCGCGACGCGGCGCTCGCCTACCGGGGTCTCGCGCAGCCGTGCCCAGGCGGCGGCGAGCTCTGCCACGAAGCGCACCCGGTCCGGTACGCTGCGATGCGCGACGATCTCGATCTCGGCATTGGCGTCCCATTCGCCCGCCGCCTTGAAGGCGATCGCCCGCGTCATCACCCGCCCGTCCACCTCCGGCAGCGCAACGTTCATCGCGAGATCGCGCCCGGACAGCCCCTGCGACGACGTCTCCCAGGCCTCGCGCCGCCCACCGGAAAGCACCGCCTGAAGCACCACGGCGCCGTGTTCTTCGAGCACGGTCGGCAGGCGTTTGCCGTTGGTCGAAGACACGGCAAAGCCCGTCAGATTGACGACGACGTCCGGCTGGCGCCGCGCGAAGACGGCGCGGAGCGTCTCGACGGAGACAGGGTCCTTGAGGCTCGTGACGTAGACGGGAAGGGGATCGAGGCCGGCGTCGCGCAGGGCGTCGCAGAGGGCTTCGATCGGTTCGGTCTGGCCGCTCTGGAGGAGGGCGCGGTAGAAGACAATGGCGGCGAGCGGGCGATCTTTGGCTTTGCTGTTCGAACCGTCGGCGCCGGGTACCGGCGCAACGCTCGAACCAAGAACAGACCCCGCCTCGAACACCCCCGCCTTCAACAGCGGTCGCGCTTCCCCCGGCCAGTCGCCCTCCCCCAGCACCGCCTTGCACCCAAGCAAAAACCCGTCCGCATTGATCGTTCCACCCTCGATCAGATAGCGCCACAGCCGGTCCCGTTCCGGCACCGAAACGGTCGAGAATCGCTCGAGACCCGCGTCCGCCCGATCGTCTCCCGGCAGCGCCGCGAGCTTCACCCCTCGCGACTGCGCCAACGAAAGAAGCGCCTCCAGCCCGTAGGGCCAGTAGGCCGCCCCGCCGAGAAGCCGCACGACGATGAGACGCGCATGCCGGAGCGTCCTCTCGATATAGGTATCGACCGACATCGGATGCGACAGGCGCAGGAGGTTGGCGAGCCGCAGCGACGGTGCGCCAGCGCCGAGCCGCCGAGCCGCCGCCGCAAGCGCGGCAAGCTCGGTATCCGCCGCCGAAAGGACCACGACCTCGCCCGGCGATTGGCCGAGATCGATCGCTTCGCCCGCCTCCGCGACGGTGCCGGCCTTCGCGACGAGAAGATGCACCGGCCCTACGCCGCCTTCGTCTCGGCTTGGTCCGTCAGGCCCGCGATCTCGGCTGCGATCGCGACATCGTCGAGCCCTTCATGGAGGCCGATCACGACGAGACGCGTCGTGCGGGCCTCGTTTTTCCCCCACGGCCGGTCGAAATAGGTTTCGACCCGCGATCCGACGGCCTGCACCACGAGCCGCATCGGCTTTCCCGCCACCGCGCAAAAACCCTTGAGGCGCAGGATGTCGTGCCTCGCGATCACCGTCTTCAGGCCGTCCGCGAAGGTGGAAACATCGGCGATCGATCCTCCGGACACGACGAAACTCTCGAAGTCGTCATGGTCGTGGGCCGGGCCGCCCTCGTGCTCGATCTCGTGATGCGACTGGCGCAAGGCAATCTGGTCCTCGGTGGCGGCACTGAGGCCGAGGAGGACGTCCGCCGGCAGCCTCCCATGCTCGGCCCGCACCATCTTGACCAGCCGGTCGCCGGCCGCACTTGCGACCTCGGCCCGCACCCGGTCGAGCGTTTCGCCATCCACCAGATCGGCCTTGTTGAGGACGACGAGATCGGCGGCGCGGATCTGGTCTTCGAAGAGCTCCTCGATCGGATTGTCGTGGTCGAGGCTCGTATCCGCTGCCTTTGCTGCCCGGATCGCATCCTCGTCGTCGGCAAAACGCCCTTCCGCAACAGCCGCCGCATCGATCACCGTGACGACGCCGTCGACGGTGAGACGCGCCTTCACCTCCGGCCAGTTGAAGGCCGCGACGAGCGGCTGCGGCAAAGCAAGGCCCGAGGTCTCGATCACGATGTGGTCGAGCCGGTCGGCGCGCTCGAGGAGCATGGTCATGGTCGGGATGAAATCGTCCGCCACCGTGCAGCAGATGCAGCCGTTGGTGAGCTCGACCACGTCCTCCTCGCGGCAGGTCTCTAACCCGCAGCCTTTGAGGAGATCGCCGTCGACGCCGAGATCGCCGAACTCGTTGATGACGAGCGCGATGCGGCGCCCGCCGGCATTCTGGAGAAGGTTGCGGATCAGCGTCGTCTTGCCGGCGCCGAGGAAGCCGGTGATGACGGTGGCGGGGATCTTCGGAGCTTGCATGAGGGTCTATCCCTTGAGGACGAGCGGCAGGCCAGCGGCGACGAAGACGACGCGCGAGGCCATAGTCGCGATGGATTGATGAGCCCGACCGGCATGATCGCGGAACGCGCGCGCCATGGCGTTGTCCGGCACGATGCCGAGCCCGACCTCGTTGGAGACGAGCACAATGGGGCAGGGCAGGCCGGCCTGAAGGCCGGCGATAAGCACATCCGACTCACGTGAAACATCGCGCGACTCGAGCATCAGGTTGGTGATCCAGAGCGTCAGGCAATCGACGAGGATCGCGGCACCTGGCCTCGCCTGTTCGCGAAGTGCGGCGAGGAGATCGACCGGCGCTTCGGTCGTCGTCCACTCCGGCCCGCGTCTGTCGCGATGAGCAGCGATTCGCGTCTCCATCTCGCCGTCGAAGGCCCGGCCCGTCGCGACGTAGAGAGCCTCGCGCCCGGAGGCCTCTACGAGGCTCTCGGCGTAGCGGCTCTTGCCGGAGCGGGCGCCGCCGAGGACGAGCGTGACGCCCTCAGCGAGCCCTGTCGTACCGGCTTGCCCGGCGGTCATGCCGCTCGGCTAAGCTGCGGCTCGCTGCGGCGCATGCGGTCGAAGGCATGGCCTGCGGTGAAGCCGAGGAGGGTCCAGAAGATCGCCGCCGTCGCCAGCGACGCGACGGCGAATTCGGCGGCGAGCGTCGGCGGCACGGGGCTTGCGAGATCGGCCGGTATCGGCGCGCCGACGACATGCGGCAGGAGGATCGCGAAGACGCCCGCGGCCTTCAGCACCGGCTGCGGACGTAGGATCAGCGCATAGGCACCTAAGGACGAGAGGAGGACGGTCGCGATCCACCAGGCCTGCCGCCCTGCGAGATCGCCGGCCGGCATGGCTGGCAGCTCCGGCGCAAGGCCGATGGCGGGCGCGAGCTGGAGGACTGCGAAGCCGATGAGGCCCCAGACCGCCCCGTTCGCCGCCGTGATGGGAACGGCGACGAGGAGGCTCGCGGCGGCGAGAATGAGCGCGAAGCCCGCGCCGGTGACGAGATTGGCGAGGATGGTGCCGAGCAGACGGCTTTCGACGAGCGCTGCCGACCCCTCATCCTCGTCCGCCGGCGAATGGGCGAGGACGACCGAGCCGCCGAAGAGGCCGGGCGCTTCCTCGAACGCTCTATCCAGCGTCGCCGCTTGAGCGGGCGCAATCAGGAGAGACGCGGCGTGGTGGTCGTGCCCCTCCGAGCCGCCGTCCTCGTAGGCCTCGGCATGGAGGATGAGCGGAACCACCCGAGCATATTGGACGGGCGTCACGAGGAGCCCGGCGAGAAGGCCGGCGCCGAGCGCGGCCAGAAGAAAACGTGCGATCATGGATGAATCCCTCGACATGGACGCCGGACATTCGCCGCTTCCGGCCCCTCCGGCACATGCCATAGAGGACTAAACGGGCGCGTTCGCCGCGATCCGCGGACGGTCGAATGTCGGTACTTCGAAAACCCTGTGGCGGTGCAAGCGGGCAGGGACGGGCTGAAAAGCCGGACCCTCGAGGCCTGCAAGCCTTAGTGGCAGGGAAATCCGAAGGCGTGTCGCATGTCGTGGGCGGTGTCGTGCAGCGCCTGCGCATGGGCGAAACCCGCCCCCCAGACGAAGAAGGCGCCGAGGACGAGGGCGAACAGGCCGGCCGCGACTCGCGTGCCGGCGTCGGGCACCGCTCGGGCGGTGGTCTTCAGGACAGTCATGGCTCAACCTCCGTGAAGGCCGCGGGGATCGCGGCCCTTCCAAGGGATGGCAGGTCTCCTGGCTCACGGGTCGTCGGCCTGTTCCTGCCTTCCCAAAGCCGCAAAGGCTCCAGTGGCGTTTCCGCCCGCTCGGGTTCGATCAGGTCGAGATCCGAAGGGTCGGTGGAGAGGCCTCGCCGCTCTACAGTCGCGGGGTCGGCTGCGATACGGGCCCCCTGTTTGGGTCGACCTTTCGCATTCCCTCTTAGCCCGAAACGCAACGCGCGTGACGGGACCATCCAGGCCCAAGGATAGACGGGTGCGTCTGGGTGTCAACGAAAATGCCGGACTGAAGCAATCCTTTCGGCCGGCACGGATGACGAAGATGAACGGATTGCGTCTCTCATGCTTATACTGGCGGCTCCCAACATTGACCGCCGCGCCTTGCCGCACCCCCCTCTGGCCTGCCGGCCATCTCCCCCTCAAGGGGGGAGATCGGAACGTCAGCCTTCGCTTTACACCTTCAAACGTTGAAGATGCATAGGCCTTCGGGATTGGCCGATCTCCACCTTTGAGGGGGAGGTGCCCGGCAGGGCAGGGGGGGGTGCGCCAAGGCGCGGCAGTCAAACGTATGGGCCTTGGCACTCTATCTAGGCGCCCCTCCGATTGTCCTGCACGGAGCCTCGTCCCGTCGGGTCAGAAAGCCCGCGACATCGACTTTACGGCCGCGATGGCTATTTCAGCGGCCAGCCCCGCACATCATCCTCGACAAGGCTGAGCCCCATGACCCATCCCCTCCTGTCGCCCGGCCACTCCGCCTTCGTCACGGGCGGCGCTGCCGGTATCGGCCTTGCGCTCGCCAAGCGTTTCGTCGCCGCCGGCATGACGGTCTGCATCGTCGACAAGGACGAAGAGGCGCTGAAGGAGGCGGCCGGCGTTCTGACGGACCTGGCCGGCGATCGCCCCGATCCCGTCCTGGCAGTTGCTATCGACGTCTCGAACCGGGAGGCGATGGAGGCGCTGGCCGACATGATCTTCGGCCGCTGGGAAACGGTGAACGTCCTCGTCAACAATGCCGGCATCCAGCCCGGCAGTGGCATTCTCGGGCCGAAGGAAGCCTGGGACGCGGTCCTGTCGGTCAATCTCGGCGGCGTGATCAACGGCGTCCAGACCTTCGTGCCGCGGATGGTGGCGAAGGGCGCGCCGGGTCTCGTCGTCAACACCGGTTCGAAGCAAGGCATCACGACGCCGCCGGGCGATCCCGCCTACAACGTCGCCAAGGCCGGCGTGAAGGTGTTGACCGAAGCCCTCGAGCACGAGTTCCGCAACATGGAAGGCGCGCGCCTGTCCGCCCATCTCCTCGTCCCCGGCTTCGTCTTCACCGGGCTTACCGCCAAGGGCCGCACGGAAAAGCCGGACGGTGCCTGGACGTCCGAGCAGACCGCGGACTTCGCGCTGGAGCGCATCGCCGCAGGCGACTTCTACATCCTGTGCCCGGACGGCGAGGTGACCCGCGAGATGGACGCAAAGCGCATCCTCTGGGCCGCCGGCGACATCGCCGAAAACCGCCCGCCGCTCTCGCGCTGGCATCCGGACTATGCGGAGCGGTTCAAGGAATGGGCTAGCAGGCCGGGCTGAGCGTCAGGCCCGCGGCTCGAATTTCGGGGTGCCGCGCCCTCATCCTCATGCTGAGCGTGTCGAATCACGAGGGTGAGGATCCAGTCGCCCGCGTCGACGATCGAGCGCCCTGTCTGGCGTCATTCAAAGTGGTGCCGACGTCCCCGTGCTTCGACACGCTCAGCATGAGGACGTGCTCAGCTTGGGGGCGTCGCGATCTCCATCAGACGTTGGACGTCCAACACTCTTTCCAATTCCGCCGCGATCTCGTCCAGCGCCGTCTCGATCTCCTGCCGGTGATTGCGCGCCGCGACCGCAAGGCCGAGATCCGAAAGGAAGCGCCTTCGCCAGAGGTCCGAGCCGAACAGCCCGTGCAGATAGGTTCCGACGAGGCGTCCATCCGGGCTCGTCGCCCCGTCCGGGTTCTCGCCGACCCAGGCCACCGGCCTTGCGCAATCGGGGCCAGAGGTTTGCCCGAGATGGATCTCGTAGCCCTCGATCGGCTCTCCCGCGGGCGTGACCGCCCTCACCTCGCGCACCGTCTTCTCCCGCGCCATCACCGTCTCGACGTCGAGGAGGCCGAGCCCTTCGGCCTCCTGCACACCGCCTTCTAACCCCTCTGGATCGCGCACCCGCCGCCCGAGCATCTGGTAGCCGCCGCAAAGGCCCATCACACGCCCCCCCCGCGCGACATGGGCGGCAAGGTCCGCGTCCCAGCCATTGGCGCGGAAGGCGAGGAGGTCGGCGATGGTCGATTTCGAGCCGGGGATGAGGACGAGCGCGGCATCTTCCGGCAGAGGGTCGCCGTCCCGCACGAAGACGATGTCGACGCCGGGCTCGGCGGCGAGCGGATCGAGATCGTCGAAATTCGCGATCCGCCCGAGGACGGGGACCGCGATCGTGAGGCCTCCGCCGCCCTTTCGCGACAGCCGCTCCAGCGCGACGGAATCCTCGGCTGGCAGGCGTGCGGCAGATTTGAGGTAAGGCACGACGCCGAGCGAGGGCCAGCCGGTATAGGCGGTGATGCTCGACAGCCCCTCGTCGAACAAGGAGACGTCGCCGCGGAACTTGTTGATGAGGAAGCCGCGGATCATCGCGCGGTCGGCCTCCGGCAGGATCGCGTGCGTGCCGACCAGCGAGGCGATGACGCCGCCGCGGTCGATGTCGCCGACGAGGATCACTGGAACGTCCGCGGCAGTGGCGAAGCCCATATTGGCGATGTCGCCGGGCCGAAGGTTGATCTCGGCCGGCGAGCCCGCCCCCTCGACGATGACGAGGTCGGCGCCCTCCGAGACGCATACGAAGCTTTCGATGACGCGCGCCAGGAGTTGCGGCTTCAGGCGCTGATAGTCGCGGCCCTTCGCCTCGCCGAAGACGCGGCCCTGGACGACGATCTGGCTTCCCGTCTCCGATTGCGGCTTGAGGAGCACTGGATTCATGTGGACGGTCGGCGGGGCGCCGCAGGCGAGCGCCTGGAGCCATTGCGCGCGGCCGATCTCGCCCATCTCAGCGCTGCCCGGAATGGCGGCGACGGCGGCATTGTTCGACATGTTCTGCGGCTTGAACGGTCGCACTTTCAGCCCTCGCCGCGTGAAGAGCCGGCAGAGGCCGGCGACGAGGACTGTCTTGCCGACATCCGAGCCGGTGCCCTGGAGCATGATGGCGGGCGTCTTGCGGGAGCTCATTCCGGGTCAGCCGAGAAGCAGCTTGGCGGCGAGCGCGAGACAGACGGTGACGAGCAGCGGCCGGATGAGCTTGGCGCCGAAGCGCATGGCGAAAGCCGCTCCGATCCGCGCGCCCGCGAACTGTGCCGCCCCCATGGCGAGACCGAGCGTCCAGAGCACCGAGCCCGACGCTGCGAAGACGACGAACCCGCCCACATTGGAGGCGAAGTTGAGGAGCTTGGTGTGGGCGGTCGCCTTGAGGATGCCGTAGCCGGCGAGCGTCACGAAGGCGAGCATGAAGAAGGAGCCTGTTCCCGGCCCGAACAGCCCGTCATAGGCGCCGATGAGCGGTACGAGAAAGCCGACGAAGAAGGCCGGCGAGACCCGCCGCTCGGCGTCGAGATCGGACAGTCCCGGCTTGAAGGCGAAATAGAGCGCGATGGCGATGAGGAGGAAGGGCAGCAGCGTTTCGAGAACGTCCGTCGGCAGGAAAAGCGCGCCGAGCGCCCCGAGCATTGCCCCCGCGAAGGAGCACAGCGCCGTTGGCGCGAGCTTGCGGAGATCCACATGGCCCTTCGCTGCATAGGCGAGCGAGGCCGAACCCGAGCCGAACAGCGATTGGAGCTTGTTGGTGCCGAGCGCCGAGATCGGATCGACGCCGCCGATCAGAAGGGCCGGGATCGTCACCAGCCCTCCGCCGCCGGCAATGGCGTCGATGAAGCCGGCAAGGAAGGCTGCAAGGACGAGAAGGGCGAAGGTTTCGGGGGTCAGTCCGGCGAGCATGCGGCAGAGTCTCTCGGCGTCTTCGGCAGGATCGACTACCTCAAGCCCTTAGATGCAGCTTGCTACCCCTTCCGATGACGATGGTTCCGGGCTTCGGTGGTCGGCCGCAATGGTACATGACGTGTCTCACGCGGGAGGCTTACCCTGCCGGCGTCCCATTGGCAAAGTGGTCTCGCCTCGCCGAGGGGCGTGCTTGCAGATCTATCGAAGGAGGAGCATGGCCATGACCATATGGCGACCAGCCGCGAGCATCAGGGTGAAGGTCATCGGCCTCGTCTGGCGCGAGGACGCGCTTCTCGCCGCCGAGGTCATGTCGGATGCAGGACGCGTGAGAGGCTTTCGTCCTTTGGGCGGGGCCATCGAATTCGGCGAGACGCGCGAGGCCGCCTTGTCCCGTGAGTTTCAGGAGGAACTCGGATGCGGCGTCGTGTTGCTCGGTGCGTGGATGACGGTTGAGAACATCTTCCAGCACGAGGGCATGACGGGTCACGAATTCATCTTCGCCGCCGCGGCACGCCTTGAGAACGAAGCTTTGTACCAGCAAGATGAGATTTGCTTCACCGAATCCGACGGATCGCCATCGATCGCACGATGGATCGTGCCGGGACGCCTGCCCCAGGGGATGGAAATCTACCCGACCGGCATCGGTTCGGTGGCCGCCGTGTCATGACGCGCTGCCGGAGGTCGGGTGACTACGGCAACGCTGTGGGGGCAGCGCCGATTTGACCTTCCCCTCGCCATCCTGTTTACGTCTCCAAACCTGACGGTGCCCGGTGATCCGGGCTGAAAGCGATTCCGGTGCGGCTGACCCAAGCAGGGGGCCAGGACGGAGACTGTCGGAACGGTCCGCTTCGGCTCTTGCCTCAAGCGTCTCCTCCGGCGCTACAAGGACGGAGCACGACCGCGATGACGATAGATCACCCGATGCCAGAGACGCCGGTGGCGAAGGTTGCCGCGCGTCCCGCCGTCTCGAACCGGGCCCTGATGCTCTGCGGCCACGGCAGCCGGGACGCTGCGGCGATGGACGAATTCGCCGGTCTTGCCGCGAAGATGCGCGCCCGCCTGCCGGATTGGTCGATCGAATACGGCTATCTCGAATTTGCCAAGCCCGTCATCCGCGACGGCCTCGACCGCTTGAAGGCGGGCGGCGCGACGAAGGTTCTGGCTCTCCCCGGCATGCTCTTTGCCGCCGGCCACGCCAAGAACGACATCCCCTCCGTCCTCAACACCTATGCCGCTTCCAATGGTCTCAGCATCGACTACGGACGCGAGCTCGGCATCGACCCGAAGATGATCCGGGCCGCGGGCGAGCGCATCAAGGAGTGCCTCCGCGCTGCCGGCTGGAGGGACGGCGAGCCGCTGCACGACACGATGCTCGTCGTCGTCGGACGCGGCGCCTCCGACCCCGACGCCAATTCCAACGTTGCGAAAGTCATGCGGATGCTCTGGGAGGGCCTCGGCTTCGGCTGGGGCGAGACGGCCTATTCCGGCGTCACCTTCCCGCTGGTCGAACCCGGCCTCGATCACGCCGCCCGGCTCGGCTACGCAAGGATCGTCGTCTTTCCCTACTTTCTCTTCACCGGTGTCCTCATCCGCCGCATCTACGAGCAGACCGACGCGGTCGCCGCCCGCCACCCCGGCATCACCTTCCTGAAGGCGCCCTATCTCGGCGCCCACGATCTCGTGGTCGAGACCTTCGTCGATCGGATGCACGAGATCCTCGAAGGCACGAACAACATGAACTGCCAGATGTGCAAGTACCGCGAGCAGGTGCTGGGCTTCGAGGCGGAGGTGGGTCTTCGCCAGGAAAGCCACCACCACCACGTCGAGGGCGTCGGCTCCTCGCTCGACTGCGACCTCTGCGACAAGACATGCACCGGCGCCTGCCGCGCGCGGGCGGCGGCCAAGCCCGCCGCAAAGGCAGCCTCGCATGAGCACGACCATGGACACGCTCACGCCCATTCCGATGACCATGATCCCGGCCACGCGCATGACCATGACGACCACATACATCACGACCACGCTCACCACGGTCATGATAACGCCCATGGCGCGCATGGTCACGCGCACGACCACCACCACCATCCCTATCCCCATGCCGACCACCCGCTGGGGCCGAAATCGATGGCGAAATGATCAGCCTGTTCGATCGGTATGTCGTCGTCGATTGGTCTGCATCCAATGTACCGAAAAGGGGCAAAGACTCTATCTGGATCGCTTTTGCTCGGCGTGATGGCGGAACGATCGAGTTGACGAGAACGGAGAATCCGGCGACGCGAACGCTGGCTATGAAGATGGTCGAGGCATTCCTGATTTCCTCTCGATCAGAAGGGCAGCGCGTTTTCGTCGGATTTGATTTTCCCTTTGGCTATCCGCGAGGGGCAGCCAAGAGGATCACGGGGCAAGCAGATTGGAAGGCGATTTGGGCGAGGTTAAGTGAGCTTGTAGAGGATCGCGACGATAACTCGTCGAACCGCTTTGAAGTCGGCGGCACACTTAACGTCGAGGCGTTTTCCGATGCGCCGATGTTTTGGGGTCGCCCGGAAACCCGGAACGTGCCCGGTCTTTCTACTCATCGTCCTTTGTCGAACGGCGCCAGCCTGCCGGAGTTTCGCTTGGCCGAGCTGCGTGCGAAACCGGCACAGCCGACATGGAAACTGGCATACGCGGGCAGCGTCGGTAGCCAAGCACTGACGGGGATCGCTCGCCTAGAGCGTCTTCTAGGCAGCGAAGCCTTGAAGGGTCAGATTGCTGTCTGGCCTTTCGATACGAATTTCAACACCAATATCACCGCACCGATCATCATCGGCGAGATTTACCCTGCCTTGCTCCCGGTTCAGATCGGAGACAGATCCTGCCTGGACGAAGCGCAAGTGGAAACATTGGCAGAGGCTTTCGCCTATTCCGATGCCCAAGGCACATTTTGGTCCAAGCTCGGCGCACCTGACGGCCTTTCAGCCGACGAGGCGAATTTCGTGCTTCGAGAGGAAGGTTGGATCCTTGGAATAGGTCATCGGTTTGAGCCGCTGATGAAGCTGAACTCCCCACTAAAAATGCAGACCCGTCGCATGGATTACATCCGCGACCCCGCCGCGATCTACGAGGCGAGCTTTGCTGCGATCCGGGCGGAGGCCGATCTCGGGCGTGTGCCCGAGGAGGCGTGCGCGCTTGCGATTCGGTTGATCCATGCCTGCGGGATGGTAGACATCGTCCCCGATCTCGTCGTCTCGCCCGGTGCCGTAGAAGCCGGCCGTGCGGCGCTGGCGGCGGGCGCACCGATTCTCTGTGATGCTGAAATGGTCGCCCATGGCGTGATCCGACGGGCTCTTCCCAAGGAAAATGCGGTGATCTGCCGGCTGAACGAGGCGGCGGTCGCGCCACTCGCCGAGCGCCTCGACACGACGCGTTCGGCCGCCCAGGTCGATCTCTGGGACGATCGGCTGGAAGGCGCGGTCGTCGCCATCGGCAACGCGCCGACGGCGTTGTTCCGGCTGCTGGAGCGACTGGACGACGGCGCACCCCGGCCAGCCTTGATCATCGCCATGCCGGTCGGATTCGTCGGGGCGGTCGAATCCAAGGCCGAACTCGTGCGCAACCCGCGCGGCGTTCCCTTCGTC
>JACMIV010000122.1 GCA_014380965.1 Rhizobiaceae bacterium
CCACTCGACCCCCGGCGTCTGGCTGATCTCGCCCCCGCCGCACCATGACATCTATTCGATCGAAGACCTCGCGCAGCTGATCCACGATCTCAAGAATGTGAACGGCAGGGCGCGGGTATCCGTCAAACTGGTGTCCGAGGTCGGGGTCGGCACGGTCGCCGCGGGTGTTTCCAAATGCAAGGCGGACCACGTCACAATCGCCGGGTACGAGGGCGGCACCGGCGCTTCGCCGCTCACCTCGCTGACCCATGCGGGCAGTCCGTGGGAAATCGGGCTGGCCGAAACCCAGCAGACGCTGCTGCTCAACAATCTGCGCAGCCGCATCGCGGTGCAAGTCGATGGCGGCCTGCGCACCGGGCGCGATGTCGCGATCGGCGCGCTGCTCGGCGCCGACGAGTTCGGCTTCTCGACCGCGCCGCTGATCGCGGCCGGCTGTATCATGATGCGCAAGTGCCACCTCAACACCTGCCCCGTCGGCGTCGCAACGCAGGACCCGGTCCTGCGCCAGCGCTTCAAGGGCACGCCCGAACACGTCATCAACTTCTTCTTCTACGTGGCGGAAGAGGTGCGTCTCCTGATGGCCGAGATGGGCGTCAGGCATCTTTCCGACCTGATCGGCCAGTCCGACCGCCTCGACAAGGCGGCGATGATCGACCACTGGAAGGCGCGCGGGCTCGACTTCTCGAACATCTTCTTCAAGCCGGAGGGGACGCGCGAGGAACTGCGCTGGACCCAGCGCCAGAAGCACCCGATCGACGACGTGCTCGACCGCAAGCTGATCGCCGAGGCAGAGACCGCGCTGACGGCGCGCCAGAAGGTCTCGATCGAGACGGCTATCTCCAATGTCGATCGGTCGGCCGGGGCGATGCTCTCCGGCGAAGTCGCCAAGCGCTTCGGCCTCAAGGGACTTGCCGACGACACGATCACGGTGACTCTGACGGGCACTGCCGGCCAGAGCTTCGGTGCGTTCCTCGCCCGCGGCATCACCTTCGATCTCGTCGGCGAAGCCAACGACTATGTCGGCAAGGGACTGTCGGGCGGCCGAATCGTCGTCCGGCCGCGCGCCGACACCCGAATCGTGCCGGAGGAGTCGATCATCATCGGCAACACCGTGCTCTACGGCGGCATCTCCGGCGAATGCTACTTCCGCGGCGTCGCGGGCGAGCGCTTCGCCGTGCGCAATTCCGGCGCCATCGCGGTCGTCGAGGGCGTCGGCGACCACGGATGCGAATACATGACCGGCGGCGTCGTCGTCATTCTCGGCCACACGGGCCGCAACTTCGCGGCCGGCATGTCCGGCGGCGTCGCCTATGTCTACGACGAGACCGGCGACTTCGCCGAGCGCTGCAACATGGCGATGGTCGAACTCGAACCCGTACCGGAGGAGGACGACCTCCTCGAGAAGCTCCACCATCACGGCGGCGATCTCCAGCACAAGGGCCGTGTCAACGTCTCCTCCGACATGACCGGCCACGACGACGAGCGTCTCTACCAGCTCATCCTCAACCACTACCACTACACCGGCTCGGGCCGGGCGAAGGCGATGATGGACGAGTGGGAAACGTATCGGCCAAAGTTCGTGAAGGTCATGCCGGTCGAGTATCGCCGTGCGCTGCAGGAGATGGAGCGGATGCGGATGGGTGTGGCGGCGGAGTAAGGACGCAAGCCGAGAGTTCGAAGCTTGAGCCGTGCCGTCAGCGCTGAAACACCCCGCCCTCGTGATCAGACTGGCTGAGCATGAGGGTGAGTGGCAGATCCAATCATCTTGACAACTGGCTGAACGCCTCGTTCACCGGTCGGAGCGCTTGGTTCGCGCTGAACTCTTCTGTCACGCCGCTATAACTTGGTCGGAGCTTAACGCTCGCAACCAAGGGAGATGATACGAAAATGTCCGACATCAAACTCTGGGGCTTCGACGGCTCTACCTATGTCCGCACCGTCAAGATGCTGCTCGCCGAGAAGGGCGTGACCGACATCGATCAGGTGCAGCTCAACGTCCTCGCGGGCGATCCGCAGACCCCTGAGCATCTGGCGCGCCATCCCTTCGGCAAGGTGCCGGTGCTCGACCACGACGGCATGCGCATTCTCGAGACCTCGGCGATCGCCCGCTATCTCAACGATGTCCTGCCCGGCAAGTCGCTCGTTCCGTCAACGCCGAAGGACCGCGCACGGATGGACATGATCGTCGGCATCGTCGACTCCTACGGCTACGGCGCGTTGCTCGGCGGCATTGCCGCCTACCATCTCTTCCCCGACTTCGTCGGCGGCCAGAACGAGGAGGCGCGCAAGGCAGGCATCGAGAACGGCCGCAAGGTGATCGAGCTCGCGATGACGACCAAGGGCTCGTCCGATTTCATCGCCGGGGACCTCAGCCTGGCCGACCTCTATCTCGCGCCGATTGCGGCCTACGTGTCGATGACGCCCGACAAGGATGCCGTGTTCGACGTGCCCAGCTTTGCCGAGTGGTGGGCGAAGGTGGAGGCTCTGCCGAGCTATCAGGCGACGGCCCCGAACGCAGGCTGACGCGACAGTCATAATGCCTTGGTCGACAGAGACTTTGCCGGCACTCGACCAGGGAGCGAGCGAAGCGACCGTCAGTCATCAAATGAGGCAGCAGATTGTGTGAACAGTTCCCGTGGCATATACTTTGGACATATGCCACGGGAGCCCGATCGGATGGCGTTTGGTGAGCGAAAAGCCAAGATTTTTAAGAACGGGCGCAGCCGGGCCATTCGAATTCCAGCCGAGTTCATTCTGGATGGAGACGAAGTGACCATTCGGCAAGAGAACGACGGCGTCATCACGATTCTGCCGTCCGCACCGCTCGGACTTCTAGCATGGCTGGCCACCTTGGAGCCGCTGGAGGAAGCAGACCAGATGCCGGAAATCACCGACGACGATCTGCTCCCGCTCGACGACATCGAACTGTGACCCTCTTCCTGCTGGACACGAACGCGGCCTCTGATCTTCTCAGGCGCCCCGATGGTCGGATAGCGGAACATGTGAAGCGTGTAGGAGAAACGAACGTCGGCATGAGCGTACTGGTGAGCGCAGAACTCGCATTCGGCGCGGAGCAATCTTCAAGCCCGACGCTAGTCTGGCGGGTCGAGAGCCTACGACGGCGAATTTCAGTCCTTTCATTCGAGCAGCCGGCGGACCTGCATTACGGCCGGCTGCGGGCCATACTGAAAGCACGAGGCTTACCCATCGGCCCGAACGACCTCTTGATCGCAGCGCACGCGCTCGCCTTGAACGCCACGCTCGTCACGGACAACATTCGCGAATTCAGCCGTGTTCCAGGCCTTGCCGTCGAGAACTGGTTGCGGCACTAGAGCACTTCTAACCAGCGAAAATTTGGCTATCGTGTGCTGCGCCGCAGCGCCGTATGAGCGGCGGCTGGGACGGGCGCGCCAACGCGGCCGGACGAGCGTGTCACGACAGAGAGTGGGATCGACGGATGGGTAAGGTGACGGGGTTTATGGAGATCGACCGGCAGACCCAGAAATACCAACCGGCCTCCGACCGCATCCGCCATTTCCGCGAGTTCACGCTTCCGATGTCCGACGCGGAGGTCGGCAAGCAGGCGGCGCGGTGCATGGACTGCGGCATTCCCTATTGTCATGGGCCGACCGGCTGTCCCATCCACAACCAGATTCCCGACTGGAACGACCTCGTCTACGGCGGCGACTGGGAGGGCGCGATCCGCAACCTCCATTCGACGAACAATTTCCCCGAATTCACCGGCCGCATCTGCCCCGCCCCGTGCGAGGAAGCGTGTACGCTTAATCTCGAGGACACGCCGGTCGCCATCAAGACCGTCGAGCAGGCGATCGCCGACAAGGCCTACAAGCTAGGCCTCATCCGCCCGCAGCCGGCGAAGGCGCAGTCGGGCAAGGCGGTTGCCATCATCGGCTCCGGGCCTGCGGGCCTTGCGGCCGCCCAGCAGCTCGGTCGAGCCGGCCACGAGGTGCATGTCTACGAGCGCGAAACGCGGCCGGGGGGCCTTCTCCGCTACGGCATTCCCGACTTCAAGATGGAAAAGCACTGGATCGACAAGCGCGTCGAGCAGATGACGGGAGAGGGCGTCACCTTCTTCTGCGGCGTCGGCATCGGGCGGGACAAGCCGCTTGCCGAACTCCTTTCGACATATGATGCCGTGCTCTACTCCGGCGGCGCGGAACGCCCGCGTGATGCCGGCATCCCCCATGGCGATCTGAAGGGCGTCTACGACGCAATGCCCTATCTCGTGCAGCAGAACCGCCGCGTCGGCGGCGAGAACACCGAGAGCGTCGGCTGGAAGTCCGAGGAGATCGTCGCCGGCGGCAAGCATGTCGTCGTCGTCGGCGGCGGCGATACCGCGTCCGATTGCGTCGGCACGGCCTTCCGCCAGGGTGCAGTCAAGGTCTCGCAGCTCGACATCCGGCCAAAGCCCCCGAAGACGGAGAACAAGCTTGAGGTCTGGCCCTATTGGGCGACGAAGATGCGCACATCCTCCAGCCAGGCCGAGGGCGCGATCCGCGAGTTTCAGGTCGCGACGCTCGAATTCACCGGCGAGGACGGCGTCCTCACCGGCGTCAAATGCGCCGAGGTCGACGAGAAGCGCCGGCCGATCCCCGGAACGGAGTTCGTCATCAAGGCAGATCTCGCCTTCATCGCGATCGGTTTCGCGGGTCCCTTCGCCGAAGGCCCGCTCGCCGAACTCGGCGAGGCTCTCGGCACCAAGGCCGACGGGCGCGGCAACGTTTCGGTCGCCGCCAACGAGGTCGACTATAAGACCTCCGTCGAGAAGCTCTACGTCGCGGGCGACGTCCGGCGCGGCCAGTCGCTCGTCGTCTGGGCGATCCGTGAAGGCCGGCAGGCCGCGCGTTCCATCGATCTCGAGCTCATGGGCACGACGACGCTTCCGCGTTAACGCGTGTCGGTGCTGCGGGGAAGCGTTCAGCGGGCAAGCCGCCCGGAACGCCCCCGGCCTCATGTCAGCGGCGCGTCTGATCCTCGGAGAAGGGTGACGCACTGAGCGGCGGCTTAGATGTCGCCACTGGCGCTGCGGCTTGCGGAGTCGTCGGTGGGACGGAAGGAGCCAACGTCTGCTGCACCGATGCCGGAGCCGCTTCGGGTCGCGCGGCTTCCAGCCGGCCTTGAGCTGTCCATTCCTCGACGATCGCATCGGCGAGCGAAGGCATCGAGGCCGCCGGCGCACGCGCTTCCGGCTCGCGCATCCTCGAAAGTTCGACCGTCCCGCGGAAGACGACCGGATCCTGCGGCTTGCGCGGCAAGACTGCGCTCGTCTTGGCGCTCCAGACAAAATCGTCCGCCCGGCCGGGAGCGGTCGGCGTCGGCGCTCCGTTGACGACGAGCCGCTCTCGCGGCGAAGGGTCGGGCGAGCCGCCGGCGCTCGGACCGCCTCCGAGCAAAGCGTCGCCCCCATCGAGCGCCGGGTCGGTGAGGGCGATGAGGGGTGCAAATGTCGCGTTTGCGGCATTCACGAGAGCCGGCGCCGAAGGGCCAAAAACCTCGCCCGATGGAAGGCTCGCAACGGCCGCGCTGCCCTCAGCCGTGGTTCCGAGAAGGCGCAGGATCGGCTTTTCCGCGAAAAAGGCGAGCTTCTCCGATCCCGCAGGCGTCATGGTGATGCCGTCGGAGTTCCGCAATCGCGCGGTCTGGCCGGCAATATCCGGGCCCGAATAGGTGAAGGCGCCGTTCGCGTCGACGAACCCTTCCCAGACGTCGACAAACTCGCCACCTGCGGCCGTCGTCGCGACCTTGCGGTAGATGTCGTTGAGCGCGGCCATGTCCTCGCTCATGCGGTCGAATTTGAATGCAGGCATTCCGACCCAGACGAGCGGGATGTTCCGCTCGCTCACCGCCTTGGCGAAGGCCTCGACGCGGCGCTCGTACTCGCTCGTCCACCCTGCAGACAGCGCCGCCAGGCTCTCGCCGCCGGAACGGATCGGCTGACGGTCGTTCGATCCCATCATTGCGACCACGACGGCGGGCTTCTTCTCGTCGAGAAGCGGTCCTATCCCCTTGAGCCAGTCGAAATGATCGTCTCGCACGAAGCCGGACGACCCATTCGAGAAGCCTACCACGCGGATAGCGGGGTTCTTCGCGACGGCATCTTCAAGGCCGCCCGCAAGCGATCCGGCGAGGAAGTCCCCGACGACGAGCACTGTCTTCGCGGTCTCGCTCTTCTCGACCACGACGGCGGCTGCGGCTCC
>JACMIV010000123.1 GCA_014380965.1 Rhizobiaceae bacterium
AGCAGAATCGCTATCCCCTCCACGTTATGCACGGCTACGAGATCGAGACCGACGCCTGGAGCGATTTCCTCGACGCCGTCGCCAAGGGCGATCCTGACGAGTTGCCGGGCATCGCCGCCGTGTCGCGCTCGCGCCGGGCGCTCCTCGCCTATGGCGCGGTCGCGCTGCAGAGCGTCCTCAAATACGTGAAGCCGTCGAGCGTCGTGCTCTCTGCGCTGGGCGTGCGCGAGGGCTACCTCCATTCGCTTCTGTCGGAAAAGGAAAAGGCGAAGGATCCGCTGATCGAGGCCGCGCTCGAGATCTCGATCCTGCGCTCGCGCTCGCCGCGTCATGCCGTCGAACTCGTCGACTGGAGCCATCGCACGTTCGACATCCTCGGCATCGAGGAGAGCCCCTACGAGGAGAGGCTGCGCGAGGCTGCCTGCCTCCTCGCCGACATCGGCTGGCGCGCGCATCCCGACTATCGCGGCAAGCAGAGCCTCTCGATCATCGCCCACGCGGCCTTCCCGGCCGTCGACCACCGGGGCAGGGCCTATCTCGGTCTCACCAACTACTATCGCCACGAGGGCAATTTCGAGCAGGTCGCCGTTCCCGACATCGAGAGCCTTCTCGACGCGCGCATGCTGACCCGCGCCCGGATGCTCGCCGCGCTTTTCCGCGTCACCTACCTGCTGACCGCGTCGATGCCGGGCGTCCTGCCGCGCCTGAAATGGATGCAGGACCCGCGCGGTGGCTTTGCATTGGTTCTGCCGAAGGACCTTGCAGGTCTTGTGGGCGAGCGTCCCGAGGGCCGGTTGGAGCAGTTCGGCAAGATCGTCGAACGCACGCTCCGCCTCGACATCAGATAGATCGGCGATGAAGTTCGCCTCGCTCGCCGTAGGCGTCGCCTTGGGCGTCGCGATCTTTCTCGGAGTACAATGGTATCTCTACGTCACGTCAGCAAACAACCCGCACGACGACCTCGGCACCGAGCTCAACGCCATGATGCCGGGCGCCCTCAATGCCTGGGGCTGCGAAATGCTGCGCGCACGTTTCCCGGACGCCGTCGCGCCGAAGGGTTGTCTCGCGCAGGACGGACAGACCTGGCGAAAATGACCGGCTGAACGTCAGCCGAGTGCGACGACGGCGACCTTCCGGTCCTTGAAGCAAAGCGCCGCCTTGCCGTCCAGAAGCTCCAGCGCGCGGTTGCCGAAGATCGTGCGGCGCCACCCGGACATAGCGGGAATGTCCGCCTCCGCGCCCCGCGCTGCGAGATGTTCGAGATCGTCGCCCGACGCGATCATCTTGCCGGCGACGCCCTCCTCTTCCACGACGATCTTCAGGAGCACTTTCAAGAATTCGACGGCGGCGGCGGTTCCCTCCGGGAAATTCTGCTGGCGCGGAATCGCCGGCAGATCGGCTTTCGGGATCGCCAGCGCCCGGGCGACGGCGGCAAGGATGTCGCGCCCCGTCTGCGACCGCTCGAACCCTTTGGGGAGCGCGCGCATGCGGGCGAGTTCCTGCTCGTCGCGCGGCTGCTGCTGAGCGATCTCGTAGATCGCGTCGTCCTTGAGGATGCGCCCGCGCGGCTGGTCGCGCGCCCGCGCCTCGTGCTCGCGCCAAGCTGCCAGTTCCTTGAGGATCTGCAGCTCGATCGGCTTGCGCACACGCAGCTTCAGGCGCCGCCACGCGTCGTCGGGATGCAGATCGTAGGTCTCGGGATTTTCGAGAACGGCCATCTCCTCGTCCACCCAGCGCTCGCGCCCTTCCGCCTCGATCTTCGCCTTCAGGACCTTGTAGACGTCGCAGAGATAGGTCACGTCGGCCAGCGCATAGGCGAGCTGCTGCTCGGACAGCGGGCGCCGCCGCCAATCGGTGAAGCGCGAGGTCTTGTCGATGCGCCCTTCGGTGGTGCGGGCGACGAGCTGATCGTAGGCGATCGATTCGCCGAAGCCGCAGACCATCGCGGCGATCTGCGTGTCGAAGAGCGGAGCGGGGAGCATGCCGCCGAGCTTGTAGACGATTTCGAGATCCTGCCGCGCCGCATGGAACACCTTGACGACGCGCCTGTCGGCCATCAGCGCGAAGAAGGGTGTGAGATCAATGCCTTCGGCCAGCGGATCGACGAGCACGGCAAGATCGTCGGAGGCCATCTGGATGAGGCAGAGCTCGGGCCAGAACGTCGTCTCGCGGATGAACTCCGTATCGACGGTGACGAAGGGTGCGTCTTGGAAGATGCGGCAGGCCTCAGCGAGGCCGTCGGTCGTGACGATGGGCTCCATGGCTTTTCATAGCCGATGACGCGGCAAAGTCGAAGCCCGGGGCGAGGCTCGTGCGGGGGACAATCGGCGGCGGGTGCCGAACGGCCGCTGAGCTCTCGGGATGAGCGCTTTCAGCCCTGCCAGGGATCGAGGGTGGCAACGCCAAGCGCCATGAAATCGCGAAGGTTGCGCGTGACGACGGTGTGGCCGTGATGCAGCGCGGTCGCCGCAATCAGCGCGTCGTAGGTGGGCTGCTGCAACGAGCAGGGGAGGGTGCCGGCTAGAAGGGCTATCGGCTGCGTGATGGGGAGAATGCGGCCACGAAAGTCTTCGACGACCGTCCTCAACCATGCATTCAGCACGCGCTCGAACGTTCGATCTCTTTTCGATTGTCGCTGGATCCCGATGCGAATCTCCGTGAGCGTCAAAACCGAGATGAAAGTCTCACGGTCGGGAAACGAGTCGATCTTGATCTTGAAGGCTTCTGTCGTTCGATCGCGCCGCCGTGCGTCCGAGACGACGTTGGTGTCGAACAGCATCCCCATCGATCACGCCGCGTCCGCGGCGTCGTCCATGAAGGAGAGATCCGGGTCGAAGTCGAAATCGGCTTCCGGCCGCATGTCGGCGAGCCTTTCGGACAGCGTCAGCCCGAGACGCGTGAGCCGCTCGTACTCCTCCTGCGTCATCATGACGAAAGCCGGCGTTCCCCGGTCCGTGATGCTGACGGGTTCCTTCTCCGCGGCCCGCTTGACCCGCCCAACGTCCTGATTGAGCTCCCGTGCCGAAAAGCGCTGCATGGCCATCTCCCAAGATGTCTATTCTTGGGCCCGACGTTACTACATCCGCAGTCCGCCCTCAATCGACCGCCCGAATTCCTTGACACGCCCCCCTCCCGCATGTCCCTCCTCCGCGGAATTCGAAGACACGCCGTTTCCCAAGGACGTTCCGCATGCACCGCTACCGCAGCCACACCTGTGCCGCTCTCGCCACGGAAAACGTCGGCCAGACGGTCCGACTTTCCGGATGGGCGCACCGCGTCCGCGACCATGGCGGGCTGCTCTTCATCGATCTGCGCGACCATTACGGCCTGACGCAGATCGTCGTCGATCCGGATTCGCCAGCCTTCAAGACCGCCGAGACGATCCGTTCCGAATGGGTCGTCACCGTCACCGGCACGGTGAAGGCGAGAAGCCCCGAGACGGTCAACGCCAAGCTTCCGACCGGCGAGGTCGAGCTCTTCGCCGATGAGATCGAGGTGCTCTCGGCCTCGAAGGAACTTCCTCTGCCGGTCTTCGGCGAGCAGGACTACCCCGAGGACGTGCGCCTGAAATACCGCTTCCTGGATCTCCGCCGTGACACGCTGCACAAGAATATCATGCGCCGGACCCAGATCATCGCCGCGATGCGCCGCCGGATGACCGAAGCCGCCTTCACCGAATTTTCGACGCCGATCCTGACCGCCTCCTCGCCGGAGGGCGCGCGCGACTTCCTGGTGCCGAGCCGCATCCATCAGGGCAAGTTCTACGCCCTGCCGCAGGCGCCGCAGCAGTACAAGCAGCTCATCATGATGTCGGGCTTCGACCGCTACTTCCAGATCGCGCCCTGCTTCCGCGACGAGGACCCGCGCGCCGACCGCCTGCCGGGCGAGTTCTACCAGCTCGACGTCGAGATGAGCTTCGTCGAGCAGGAGGACATCTTCGCCGC
>JACMIV010000124.1 GCA_014380965.1 Rhizobiaceae bacterium
GGCACAACTCGTCGGAAAGTTCCTCGATCGTCCGGGATTGATGCGCGACAAGGACTTCGAGGTCGTCGATTCGGCTGGGTTCGTTCATGGAGAAATCTCCTGCAGGCGGGCGCGAAACGGGCTCGGCAGAGGTTCCGGCCGGCGCGTCGCGCGGTTGACATAGACATGGACGAAGAAGCCTTCAGCGAAAGCGAGCGTCTCCTCGTTCCGGAAGAGGCCGACCTCGTAGCGCACCGAGGACGAGCCGAGGCGGCCGACGCGGATCCCGGCCATGATGCGATCGGGAAAGGCGGCTTCTGCATGATAGCGGCACCCGGTCTCGACGACGAGGCCGATCGTTTCGCCCCGGTGGGCGTCGAGCCAGCGCTCCTCGATCAGCCAGCCGTTCACCGCCGTGTCGAAGAGCTGATAGTGGACGACGTTGTTCATGTGGCCGTAGAGGTCGTTATCCGACCAGCGCGTCCCGATCTTGCGGAAGAGGGCATAGTCGGCGCGGGCGGAAAGCGGATGCCGGTCAGGCGCTGGCGTCGTGTCCATCGTTGCAGACTCCCTTGAAGACCTTGCCGAGCCGGCCGAACAGCCGCGACGCGTTCAAGATCACGAAACGGCCAAGATCACGAAACGGCCAAGATCACGAAGCGGCGAGGCTTGTCGAGGCCCGTTGCCAGAGGCTTTACGGCCGTGCGATTGGCGCTGGCATTCGGGCAGACGCCCTCATAAACTCGGATGGATTGACGAGACGCCTGCGGGTTCGGGAGTTTGAATGGCGGCGATCGAGCTGATCGGGGTGGGCAAAAGCTTCGGCGCGGTTCGCGCCAACCACGACATCCACCTTTCCGTCGAAAAGGGCACGATTCACGGCATCGTCGGGGAGAACGGCGCCGGCAAATCGACGCTGATGTCGATCCTCTACGGGTTCTACCAGGCCGACGCGGGCGAGATCCGCGTCGACGGCAAGTCCGTCGCCATCCCCGACACCAACGCCGCCATCGCCGCCGGCATCGGCATGGTCCACCAGCATTTCATGCTCGTCGAGACCTTCACCGTCGTCGAGAACGTCATGCTGGGGGCCGAAAAGTCGGGGTTCCTGTCATCGGGCATTTCGAAGGTCCGTGCCGAGCTGAAGCGTCTCGCGCGCGAGCATTCGCTCGATGTCGATCCAGATGCGATCGTGGGCGAGCTCCCCGTCGGGCTGCAGCAGCGCGTGGAGATCCTGAAGGCGCTGTATCGCGGCGCCGACATCCTCATCCTCGACGAGCCGACCGGAGTGTTGACCCCGGCCGAGGCGGACCAACTCTTCGGCGTCCTCCGGCAGCTTCGGGCCGAGGGCAAGACGATCATCCTCATCACCCACAAGCTGCGCGAAATCATGGGCGTCACCGACCGGGTCTCGGTGATGCGGCGCGGGGAGATGGTGGCGACGAAGAAGACCGCCGAGACGAACGTCGCGGAACTTGCCGAGCTGATGGTCGGGCGGCGCGTCCTCCTGACGGTAAAGAAGGGGCCGGCGGCGCCGGGAGAGGCTCGCCTCCGAGTGCGCGATCTGACCGTCCGCGACGGGCGCGGTGTCGTCGCGGCGTCCAACGTCTCCTTCGATGTGCGCGCCGGCGAGATCGTCGGCATCGCCGGCGTCGCGGGCAACGGACAGTCGGAGCTGATCGAGGCCATCGCCGGCATCCGCAAGGCGATGAGCGGATCGATCGACCTGCTCGGCCGGACGATCGACCCTTCGTCCGGCGCGGTCGATCCCTTCGAGATACGCAGGATCGGCCTCGGCCACGTGCCGGAGGACCGCCACCACATGGGTCTCGTTCTTCCCTTCGAGGAATGCGAGAACGCCATGCTCGGCTACCACAACGAGGCGCGGTTTTGGAAAGGCGGGCTGCTCGACCTCTCCGCCATGCGCCGCGATGCGCGCGAGAAGATCGAGGCCTACGACATCCGCCCGCCCGACTGCCGGCTGAAGACCGCGAACTTTTCGGGCGGGAACCAGCAGAAAATCGTCCTCGCCCGTGAGATGGAGCGCGACCCGGCCGTCCTCATCATCGGCCAGCCGACGCGCGGCGTCGACGTCGGCGCCATCGAATTCATCCACCGCCGCATCGTCGCGATGCGCGACGCCGGCAAGGCGATCCTCCTCGTCTCGGTCGAGCTGGACGAGATCCGCGCCCTCTCGGACCGCATCCTCGTGATGTTCGCCGGGCGCATCGTCGGCGAGCGGGACGCTTCGGCAAGCGAGGGGGATCTCGGGCTCTTGATGGCGGGCGTCGAGGAGCGGGAGGCGGCGGAGTGACATGAAGGACGCGCGGGTCTGTCTCATCACGCTCGGCGTCGACGACCTTTCGAGGGCGGCGGCGTTCTATGGCGCGCTCGGCTGGGAGCGCACGGAAGCCGGGAGCGAGAGCATCGTGTTTCTGCAAGGGGAGCGCATCGTGCTCGCGCTGTTCGGGCGCAGGGATCTCGGCAAAGACGTCGGCGTATCGATGGAAGGCAACGCGCCCTACCCGAACGTGACGCTTGCGATCAACCTTCCCACCGAGCGCCATGTCGATCGGCTCTTCGACCAGGCACTCGGTGCGGGGGCGCGCGAGATCAAGCGGCCGGAGCCGGCCTTCTGGGGCGGATATTCCGGCTATTTCGCCGATCCCGACGGGCATCTGTGGGAACTTGCCTACAATCCCTTCTTCAAGCTGACCAAGCGCGGCCATCTCGATCTCCTGAAGACTTCGGCGAAGGCCAAGGACGGCGACAAGCCGCAAGACCAGCCAGAAGATCAGGACGAGGCCTAATGAAGGTGATGCCATGAGCCGGCCCTATGCGAAGCTGCCGCCGATCGTCGATTACGGCGTCATTCCGCTCATCAACGTGGTCGTCGCCTTTCTCGTCGCGGGGATCGTCGTGCTCGTCGTCGGCGAAAGCCCCGCCGAGGCGGCGCGGCTGATGCTGCGGGGCGCCTTCGGATACGGCGAAGGCTTCGGCTTCACGCTCTACTCCACGACGAACTTCATCCTCACCGGTCTTGCAGTGGCGGTCGCCTTCCA
>JACMIV010000125.1 GCA_014380965.1 Rhizobiaceae bacterium
ACGATGAGGCCGAAGGAGGCGATGAGCAGGACCTCGAACCAGACGTAGAGGTTGAAGATGTCGCCCGTCAAGAATGCGCCGGAGACGCCCGCCATCATCAGGAAGAGGAACGGGAAGAATCCGTAGCGCAGCTCCGTGCGGGGCACGGAGGCGGTGGCGTAGAGGCCGCAGGCAAGCGCGACGAAGCCGGCGACCGCGAGAAACAGCGCGCCCATCAGGTCGAGCGTGAAGGCGATGCCGAAGGGCGCCTTCCACCCGCCCATCATCATCGTCATCGGCCCGTCCGCCGCGACACGGCGCAGGAGTTCGAGATCGACGAGGAGCACCACGGCAAGGCCGACGACCGCGACCGGGGCATGGCGCTCCACGCGCCGCCGCATGCAGAGGAGCGCGGCACCGAATAGCATCGACAGGACGACCGGCAGGACGATCAACTGATCCGCTATCGTCGCGCCGCCCGGCACCATCGCCTCGGCCATCAGGATTTCGAGATCGCCCATCGTCACGCGCGGTCCATGCTCAATAGCCGAGGGGCGGCGGCCCCTCTCCCTCGGGCTCGGCGACGCGCATTCGGTCGGTGTCGTCCGTCCCGAGGTCTTGGTAGGCGCGGAAGGCGAGGACGAGGAGAAAGGCGAAGAACGAGAAGGAGATGACGATCGCCGTCAGGATCAGCGCCTGCGGCAGCGGGTTGGCGATCGCGCCGTTGGGCACAAGGTTGCCGCCCGGAATGATCGGCGGCACGGCGACGCCGATTCGGCCGGCCGCAAAGATCGAGAGATTCACGGCATTGCCGAGGACGACGACGCCGAGGAGCATGCGGATGATGCGCTTCGACAAAAGCAGGTAGACCGCGACGCCGAAGAGGGCGGCGACGACGATGGGGAGTACGGTCTGCATCAGACGTCCTCCCTTTCCTCGAGTCCGAGCGCGATGGAGGCGACCGCGCCGACGACGACGAGATAGACCCCGATGTCGAAGAAGAGCGGCGTCGAGATGCCGACGTCCCCGCCGAGAAACTCGGGAAACCACCAGAGCCCGGTCAGGAAGGACGTGCCTACGACTAAGGACGCCGCGCCCGAGAGGACGGCGAGGATCAGTCCCAGCGCCGCGATCGTCATCGGATGCAGCACCATGGCCCGGCGAACCGGCCCGACCCCGTGCGACAGACCGTAGAGCGCGAAAGCGGAGGCCGCGATCAGCCCGCCGATGAAGCCGCCGCCCGGCTCGTTGTGGCCGCGCAAGAGCACGAAGACGGAAAAGACGAGCATGAGGCTCGTCAGCGTCGGGGCGACCGTCCGCAGGATAAGGCTTCTCACGGCGTCGCCTCAGTGGGATCCGCCCGCCTCCGGCCTTTCGGCCTCGCCCGGATGCGCACGAGCGCGAGGATCGCAAGGCCCGCCGTCATCACGACGGCGATCTCGCCCATCGTGTCGATGCCGCGGAAGTCGACGAGGATCACGTTCACGATGTTGCGGCCATGGGCAATCGAGTAGCTGTAGCGGGCGAAGAAATCCGACAGCGTCGCGTCGAAGGGCATCTGCGTGATCGAGAGCAGCAGAACCCCGAGTGCGATAGCGCAAAGCGCGGCGATCGCAGCGTCGAGAAGCGTCTCGGCGCGCGCCCGGTGGTCCGCGACGTCGAGCTTCAGGCGCGTCATCACGAGCGCGAGGATCACCACCGACAACGTCTCGACCATAAGCTGCGTGAACCCGAGATCCGGCGCGCCGAGGAGGATGAAGAGGAGCGCGACGGACAGGCCCTGGATCCCGATCGAGACGACGGCCGTCAGCCGGTTCTTGGCAAACACGATGGCGAAGAGGCCGGCGAGCAGCGTCGCGGTGACGATCCATTCGGTGAGGCTCATCGCGGGGAACGCCGGAGCGGCCGGCAGGGCGTCCGCCGCGATCGTTCCGACGAGAACCGAGGCTCCAATGACAAGGAACGTCACCGTGACGTAGTGGTCGAGCCGGCCCGTCTGGAGCAACCCGGTCACGCGAACCGCACCTCGGATCAGCCCGTGCATCGCCTGGTCGAAACCGCGGTCCGGCCCCCAGCCGATCCGGTCGAGAGTGGCCGCTATCGCGCCACGGACGCTGGACGCGGCGAGATAGAGGAGGACGCCGAGCGCGATCGTCACCAGTGAGAGCGCGAAGGACAGATTGAAATATGGCAGCGCCGAGATCGCGATGCCGGCCGGCGCTTGCGCGATAGCGGAGGCCATCGGATCGGACAGGAGCGCATGGGCTCCGCCTGAGAAGAGCCCTGCCGCAAGGCCCGCCACGGCGAGCGTCACCGGGCCGATCCAGAGGAGGACCGAGCCCTCGTGCGCCTTGGCGAGACCGACGCGCGGTGCGCCGAAGAACGGCTTGACGGCGACGAGCAGGGCGGCCGCGACCATCGCGGCGTTCCCGCAGATCGCGACGATCGTCAGAAGGAGGCCCCGCAGGTCGCCAGTGACCGTCGCGTGATAGATTTCCTCCTTGGCGAGAAAGCCGAAGAACGGCGTCACCCCCGCCATCGAAAGCACCGAAAGCATCGCGGCCGCAAAGGTGATCGGCATCGCTTTCCGCAGCCCGCCGAGAGCCCGAAGATCGCGCGTGCCGGCGCCATGGTCGATGGAGCCTGCGACCATGAAGAGCCCGCCCTTGAACAGCGAATGGGCGACGAGATAGAGCACCGCCGCTTCCATCCCGACGTCGCTGCCGATGCCGATCAGCATGACGAGCAGCCCGAGCGAAGCGACGGTCGTATAGGCGAGGACGAGCTTCAGGTCGGTCTGGCGCAGGGCGAGCAGTGCTCCGCCGAGGAGCGTCGCGCCGCCGAAGAGCGGCAGCACCGTCTCCCAAATCCCCGTTCCGCCGAGAGCCGGGTCGAGCCGCATCAGGAGATAGACGCCGGCCTTCACCATCGTCGCGGAATGGAGATAGGCCGACACCGGCGTGGGCGCCTCCATCGCGTTGGGAAGCCAGACATGGAAAGGCATCTGCGCCGACTTCGTGAAGGCGCCGAGAAGGACGAGGCCGAGGATCGGCAGATACCAGTCGCTCGCCCGCACCGTGTCTCCGGCGGCGAGCACCTCGGTCAGCGAGGCGAGGCCGAACAGCTCACGCAGGAGGACGAGCCCCGCCATCAGCGCCAGCCCGCCGCCGCCTGTGATCACCAGCTCCAGTATCGCCGCCCGCCGCGCGCTCTCGCGCTCATGGTCGAAGCCGATGAGCAGGAAAGAGGTGATCGAGGTGAGCTCCCAGAAGAGGATCAGCGTCATCAGATCGTCGGCGAGAACGAGGCCGAGCATCGAGCCCATGAACATCAGGATGAAGGCGAGGAACCGCCCGGTGTCCCGGTGTCCGCCGAGATAGCCGCCGGAATAGAGCACGACGAGCGTCCCGATCCCGGTGATGAGGAGGCCGAAGACGAAGGAGAGGCCGTCGAGGCGCAGCGAGAAGCGGATGTCGTAGGCCGGGACCCAATCGAAGCCCCAGAGGACCGCGGCGCCGTCCCTGACCGAAGCGGCGTCGAGGAGGAGAAGGCCGAAGGCGAAAGCGGGAAACAGCGCCAGCATCACCGGCGCCCGGCGACCCACGGCACGGGACAGGATCGGCGCGAGGGCGGCCGCCAGGAACGGAAGCGCGAGCGCGAAAAATCCGAACTCGGGAAAGAGCGGCGCGGGGTCCTGTCCCGTCATGCGTTCGATCTATCCTTGCGGGAAGTCTGCGGTGTGACCTTCGGCGCGGTGACTTCGAGCCTCTCGGCGATGGTCGAGCAAAGGGCGCTCTCCTCTCCGGCAGCGGCCGTTCGGTCTTACGGAAGCGCCGAGCGGCCCGCAAGCGAAACCGGGAAGCGCTTTTTCGCGTGACGGGCCCCCTGCGCGGCGTGCGGGGCGTTGCGCTCGGACCAGAGCGAACATAGCTGGAGCAGGCTCGCGGTTCAGGGCGACGCCGCCGCCTCGGGCTCCCGTTCGGCGCAGGATCGTCCGGACCGGCCTTGCAGCGAGAGGTCGTTGCGGGGCATCGAGCAAGGCCTGTACACTGAAAGAAACTGGATCGACGGGCGGGCCGATGGCCCCACCGCCAAACCCGAAAGCGCATTCCTTGACCCCATCCACCGCCGAAGCCGATACGATCGGCACTCCGGATGCCTCCGAGCCGAACGCGGCTCCCCGCGCCGACAAGCGCTCGGAGCGTTTCGAGGTCCACGGCCGGACGCGCCAGGACGACTATGCCTGGCTGCGGGCGCCGAACTGGCAGGACGTCTTCAAGGACACCACCGCCCTCGATCCCGCGATCCGCGCCTATCTCGACGCCGAGAATGCCTATCAGTCAGAGGCGATG
This sequence comes from Rhizobiaceae bacterium, assembly GCA_014380965.1. Taxonomy (GTDB): domain Bacteria; phylum Pseudomonadota; class Alphaproteobacteria; order Rhizobiales; family Rhizobiaceae; genus Plantimonas. The sequence continues at coordinate 4,332 of JACMIV010000125.1, forward strand.
GCCCCGACGGCCGCCTTGCGCGAGGCGCTGATCGCCGAGATGCGCGGTCGCATCAAGGAGGACGATTCCTCCGTTCCCGCCCCGGACGGCCCCTTCGCCTACGGGACGGCCTACGAAGCGGGCGCGGAATATCCGCGCTTCGTTCGGCACCCCCGCGATGGCGATGCGGCGTCCGAGACGGTCATCCTCGACGGCGAGAAGGAAGCCGCGGACCGCTCCTACTTTTCGCTCGGCGGCATGTCGCACTCGACCGATCATGCCTGGCTCGCCTGGTCCTATGACGACAAGGGCTCGGAGTTCTACGGCATCTCCGTCCGTGATCTTTCCACCGGCAAGGACACCGGCACCCGGATCGAGGACACCAGCGGCAATCCCGTCTGGTCTGCCCGCTCCAAAGGCTTCTTTTACACGCGCCTCGACCAGAACCACCGCCCGAACCGGGTCTTCTTCCACCGCCTCGGCACGGACCCCGCCGACGACGCGCTGATCTACGAGGAGACCGACGCCGGCTTCTTCATGGGCGTCGGCAAGACGCAGTCGAGCGAGTTCGTGGTGATCCACGTCCACGACCACGAAACGTCCGAAGCATGGCTGATCCCGGCTTCGAATTCGGCTGCCGAACCCCGCCTTCTTGCCGAACGCGAGACCGGCGTCGAATACGACGTGGACGAGGCGGACGGAACGCTCTTCATCCTGACGAACGCGGACGGCGCGCGTGACTTCAAGATCGCGACCGCACCGACCGACGCCTCGCGCCGCGCCGACTGGACCGACTACGTGCCGCACGAGGACGGACGCCTCATTCTCAACCACATGGTGCTGAAGCGCCATCTCATCTGGCTGGAGCGGCGCGACGGCCTGCCGCGCATCGTGGTGAAGCGCCTGTCGGACGGGGAGGAGCACGCCGTCGCCTTCGACGAGGAGGCTTATTCGCTCGGCCTCTCCGGCACCTACGAGTTCGAGACGACGACGATCCGGTTTTCCTACTCCTCGCTGACGACGCCCTCCCAGACCTACGACTACGATGTCGAAACGCGGACGCGCACGCTCCTGAAGACGCAGGAAGTGCCCTCCGGCCACGACCCGGACGACTACGTCACCCGCCGCATCTTCGCGACCGCCGCGGACGGCGAGACGATCCCGATCTCGCTCCTCTACCGGACGGACACGCCTCTCGACGGCACCGCGCCGTTGATGCTCTACGGCTACGGCGCCTACGGCATCTCGATCCCGGCGGGCTTCAACACCAACGCCCTCAGCCTCGTCGACCGCGGCTTCGTTTGGGCCATCGCCCACATCCGCGGCGGCAAGGACAAGGGCTTTCGTTGGTACGAGGCCGGCCGGCGCGAGCAGAAGACGAACACCTTCACCGACTTCATCACATGCGCCGACCACCTCGTGGCGGAAGGCTTCACGTCCTACGAGACGATCGTCGCGCAGGGCGGCTCGGCTGGCGGAATGCTGATGGGCGCCGTCGCCAACATCGCCCCGGACAAGTTCGGCGCCATCGTCGCGGTCGTGCCCTTCGTCGACGTCCTGAACACAATGCTCGACGACACGCTGCCGCTGACCCCGCCCGAATGGCCCGAATGGGGCAATCCCCTGGCCTCTCCCGAAGACTACGACCGCATCGCGGCCTACAGCCCCTACGACAACGTCGAGGCGAAGGATTACCCGCCCATGCTGGTGCTCGCCGGTCTCACCGACCCGCGCGTCACCTACTGGGAGCCTGCCAAATGGGTGGCGAAGCTCCGCGAGATGAAGACCGACGACAACCTCCTGCTCTTGCGCACCAACATGGACGCCGGCCACGGCGGCGCGTCGGGGCGGTTCAATCGGCTGGAGGAGGTGGCCTACATCTACGCGTTTTCGCTGATGGTGATGGGCAAGGCATAAGCGTCAAACCCGCGGTTTTCTCTTCCGTGGAGAAAAGGCCGGCAAGAGGCAGAACACGCGGAGTGCCGCGACGTCGGGAACGCGGCGTTCCGGCGTTCGCTCCATACAAGAAGGCCCCGATACGCGATTGCGCACGGGGCCTCGGGTTATAGGTCTCGATCTTAGATCAGGCGCCGGTCGCCTCGTAGCGCTCGAGCACGTAGTCCCAATCGATCAGGCTGTCGACGAAGGCCTCGAGGTATTTCGGCCGGGCGTTGCGGTAGTCGATGTAATAGGAGTGCTCCCAGACGTCGACGCCGAGGATGGGCTCCGCGCCGTGGACGAGCGGATTCTCGCCGTTCGGCGTCTTCATGATCTGGAGCTTGCCGTCCTTGACGGCGATCCAGGCCCAGCCGGAGCCGAACTGGCCCTTGCCGGCCTCGATGAAATCGGTGCGGAATTTGTCGTAGCCGCCGAGATCAGAATCGATCGCCGTCTGCAGCTTGCCCGGCAGGCTCTTGCCGCCGCCACCCTTCTTCATCCACTTCCAGAAATGGATGTGGTTGTAGTGCTGGGCGGCGTTGTTGAAGAGCGGCTGGTTCTTGCCGAAGGACGCCTTCACGACCTCCTCGACCGAGGCGTCGGCCATGCCGGCATCAGCGGCGAGCTTGTTGCCCATCTCGACATAGGCGTTGTGGTGCTTGTCGTGATGGAATTCGAGCGTCTCCTTCGACATGTAGGGCGACAAAGCCTCGTAGTCGTACGGCAGCTCGGGAAGCGTGAAAGCCATGGATCGTCTCCTTCTGGTCGTTCGAAGGCCCGTCGGACCGGATCGCCTGCGGCGTCGTCCAGCCCTGAGGACAGCGGTTAGGTAGCTAGTGCCGCGGGGCGTCAAGGCCATGAGGTCGCGCGGGGCACAGATCAAACTTTTCTGCCTGTGCAGTCCGCCGGTCAGGCCGCGACCGGCGGGGCGGCCTTGGCGAAACGCCAGTAGAGCTCGCGCGAGCGCTCGTAGATCGGGCCCGGCTGGAGCGAGCGGTCCTCGAAGCGCGTCACCGGCACGACCTTCGAATGATTGCCCGTCGAGAACATCTCGTCGGCGTCCATGAAGGCTTCGACCGAAAGGCTCGTCTCGACCACCTCAACGCCGTCTTCACGCAGAAGCTGGATGATGCGCCGGCGGGTGATCCCGTCGAGGAAGCAACCGTTCGGTGCCGGTGTCTGGACGACGCCGTCCTTGACCATGAAAAGGTTCGACGTGCCGGTCTCCGCGACATTTCCGATCACGTCGCGCAGGAGCGCGTTGTCGAAGCCGCGGTTCCGGGCCTCGATGATGGCGCGGCCGTTGTTCGGATAGAGGCAGCCGGATTTGGCGAGCGTCGGCATCGTCTCGGGCGTCGGGCGGCGGAAGGGCGAGACGGTGAGCGAGAAGCCCGAGGGCGAGATCATCGGCGATTCGTAGAGGCACAGGCAGAAGCGCGTCGAGACCGGATCCGCCGGAACGCCCATGTAGCCGCCCTCTTCGGCCCAATACATCGGCCGAATGTAGACCGCGGTGCGGCCGTCAAAGTGGTTGAGGCCCTCCCGCGTCAGCCGCACGATCTCCTCCGCCGCCACGGTCGGCCGGAGGCCCAGCGCGTCAGCCGAGCGGTTGACGCGGGCGGCGTGGAGGTCGAGGTCGGGCGCGAGCCCCTCGAACCAGCGCGCACCGTCGAACACGCTCGAGCCGAGCCACATCGCATGGCTGCGCGGTCCGACAAGGGCAGGATTGCCCTCCAGCCATTCGCCGTCGACGAAGGTGATGGTGCGGCTGATGTTCTGCGGCATCGGAGAAGTCCTGTGACGGGCGCGGCCCTTTCGGGCAGGCGCGGGTTTCGAAGTCGCGGGAGGGTGCGACGCGGCCGGGTCCGTCATCGCATAGAGCCCGGGCGCGGGAAAAGCCCCGGCACGGATCGTCATCTCCGCTTCCCCTCGGCTCTCAATCGCCTAAGACAGGAACAGGCGGAGCTTTCGGAAGGGACGCATCTTGCACTCGGTCTATGTCTTCGACGCCTATGGCACGCTCTTCGACACAGGAGCAGCCGTCGCGCGGCACGCGGCCGTCCTCGGCGAGGACGGCACGCGGCTTGCAGAAATCTGGCGCCGCAAGCAGCTCGAATATTCCTGGGTTCGCACGCTGATGGGCGACCGGGACCGGAATTTCTGGGCGCTGACGGAAGATGCGCTGGACTACGCCTTCGCCAAGATGCCGTCGGTTGATCGCGCGATGCGCGAGACGCTGCTGGAGGCGTACCGCGACCTCGACACGTTCGAGGAGGTGCCGCAGACCCTGAAGGCGCTGAAGGACGCCGGCGCCCGGCTGGCGGTGCTCTCCAACGGGTCGCGCCAGATGCTGGAGCGTGCGATCCGCGCGGCGCGAATCGAAGACCTCCTCGACCGGGTCTTTTCCGCCGAGGATGTCGGCCGCTACAAGACGGCGCCGGAGATCTACGACCTCGTCACGACGACGTTCCGGCTCTATCCGAAGGCGGTGTCCTTCCAGTCTTCGAACCGCTGGGACGTCGCGGGCGCCGCGCGCTTCGGCTTCCACACGGTCTGGATCAACCGGGGCGACGAGCCGGACGAGTATCTGGATTGTCCGCCCGGCGCTGTCCTGCCGGACCTTCGAGGGCTGACGAGCCTTCTGTAACCTCAAGGCCTCACCACCGCCTGTTGCGTGGCGGCAACACATCCGGTCATTGAGTTCATCGCTCGGAACAAACCGGGCTGGCGCCATGTTCGGGCGGCAATAAGGCAGACGATCGATTTGCCGATTCCCCGTTGTCGACCGGATGGCGGGCGCTTTCAAGACAGGCTGGACATGACCAACAGAACAGACGACCGGGGCCTTTCGCGGCGCCAGGTGATGATGGGCCTTGCAATGGGTGCGACGGCCTTCGTCGCAGGATGCACGACGTCGGGCTCGCGCGCCCGAATTCTCGAGGGCCCTGTCGGTGGTCGCCTCGGCGGGTCCGATCCTCAGTTTCAGAGCATGTACGGCCCGATCGAGGACGAGGGCTATCTCATACCGGCGATCGACCCGTCGCGCGTCGACTCGATGTATTTCCGGCAGATCGTTGCTGACCCCACCGGCGAGCGGCCGGGCACGGTCGTCATCGATACCGCGAACTACTTCGCCTACGTCGTCCAGGACGGCGGGACGGCGATGCGCTATGGCGTCGGCCTCGGCCGCGATGGGTTCGCCTGGAGCGGCAACGCGGTGATGCAGTGGAAGCGCAAGTGGCCGCGCTGGACGCCGCCGGCGGAGATGATCGCGCGCCAGCCGGAACTCGAACAGTATCGCGAGGGTCAGGAGCCCGGCCTTCGCAACCCGCTCGGCGCCCGCGCACTCTATCTTTTCCAGAACGGCGAAGACACGCTCTACCGCCTTCACGGAACGCCGGAATACTGGACGATCGGCAGCTCCGTCTCGTCCGGCTGCGTGCGGTTCATGAACCACGACATCATCGATTTGTACGAACGCGTGCCGAATGGATCGACGGTGGTCGTGGTGCAGAACGGCATGGTCTGACACCCGCCACCCGGAGCACCGACGTTAGCCGCGGCGCAGCATGTCCCGCTCATACTCCATCCGATCGACCCGCACCTCCAACGCACGCTGGCGCAGCATCGAGGGGATGAGGAAGAGGTCGACGATCTGCCCGACGCCGAGCAGGCCGAAGGTGAAGAGCCAGAGAAGGCCGGTCAGCGGCTTGCCGACGTAGAAGCGGTGCATGCCGCAAAGGCCGACGAAGCAGAGAAGCCAGAGAAGGTAGGCGGCCGGACCGGATCGCATCGCAGTGGTGTCCCGTGAAATCGTGCTCATGATCCAAATGTAGGAAGGGATGCGGCGGAGCGGGAGGGGGCGAGCGCAGCAATCGTCCACGGGCCTCGTCATCCCTGATTCCGTCCCTGCCCTGCGAGGAGCCGCCGGCGCCCGCCTTCAGCGCCCTCGCTTGAACCCGCCGAGAATGCCGCGGAGGACAGCGCTCGTCACCGTCGAGGCGACGGTTCGGCCGACCTGCTTCATGACCGTTTCCGTCAGCGTCTGGCGCTGATAGCCGGAGGAGGCCGCACGCCGCGCCGGGCGCCGCCGGCTTTGCGCCGGCGCCTCCTCGTATTCGACCTCGGCGGTATCGTCGCGCCC
>JACMIV010000126.1 GCA_014380965.1 Rhizobiaceae bacterium
AGAAGGCGGTCTGGCCGAAGGACAGCGCGCCGCCATAGCCCCAGATGAGGCTGAGCCCGAGCGCCATGAAGGCCCAGTTGAAGAAGTAGACGTTGTTGCCGACGTCGTAACCGTCCGCGAAGAGCGGGTAGGCCGAGGCGGCGACGAGGACGAGGACGAAGGGCGCCCAGAACTTCGTGCCCTTGCCGAGCGTCTGCGGGCCCTCGAGGAGCGCCAACCAGCGCGGCATCTTGGAAGCGCGTGCCATGACGATCAGGCCCTTTCGCGCAGGATCCAGCCCGAGATGCCTCGGGGCAGAACGCGGATGACGACGATGACGGCGACGAGGAGCCCGATCTGGCCGAAGAGCTGCCCTTGCCAGGAGGTGAGCGCCGCCTTGACGATCCCGAGGACGGCCGCGGCCGGCGCGGTGCCGAGAAAGATGTCGGCCCCGCCGACGACGACGGTGACGAAGGCTTCCACCACGAAGGCGCTGCCCATGGTCGGCACGAGCGTCATGGTCGGGGCGTAGAGCCCGCCGGCGAGTCCTGCAAGGGCCGCGCCAAGGCCGAAGGTCAGGGAATAGATGAGGCGCGTGTTGACGCCGAGTGCCTCGGCGATGTGAGGCACCTGGATCGTGGCGCGAGCCATCGTGCCGAAGCGGGTCCGGGTAAAGACCAGCCAGAGGCAGAGGAGGGTCAGGAGTGCCGCACCAAAGAGAACGAGCCGGTAGACGGAATAGGTGTAAGGGCCGACGACGAAGGAGCCTAAGGGCGTACCCGCGCCCTGCATGGTCGAGCCGAGGAGGATCAGCGTACCCTGCGTCGCGATCATAGATACGCCCCAGGTGGCGACGATCGTATCCAGCGGCCGCTCGTAGAGATGGCGGATCACGAGGCGCTCGAGCGCCATGCCGACCAGGCCCGCGACGGCGGCGCCTAGAAGGATTGCGAAGGGCAGCGGCATGCCCATACGGGCTGCGCTCGTCGAGACATACGCGCCGCAGAGGATGAACTCGCCATGGGCGAGGTTGATGACGCCCATCATGCCGAAGATAACGGCGAGCCCGCAGGCGGAGAGGACGAGAAAGGCGAAGGCGTCGCCCGCTTGGTAGAGAAACGTGAAGGCGCCGTAGAGGACGTCCATCGTGCCATCCGGTTTGGGGAAATCCTTGCGGGGGAAGGCCGGCCGGGTGATGGACCCGGCCGGCGCCGGTTCAGCCCTTCGGCGGCGGGTTCGACGGCGTGTACTGCTCGCTCGGATCGTTCTTTGTGAGGTCGCAGCCGGCGTCACCGAGCCAATAGGGCTTGATGTCGTTCCACACCTTCGGGAAGGTGATCGAATGATCCTCGCCGACTTTGGCCAGGTAGATCGTGTGGGACATGTGCTGGCTCTTCGGGTCGAGACAGACCTTGCCCTCCGGCGCGTCGAAGCAGACGTCGCCTTTGGCGATCTCTGCCCGCAAGGCTTCCTTGTCGGTTTTGCCGCCGGCCCGCTCAATCATCGACTTGTAGAGGTAGACGGCGGTGTAGGAGTTCGCGGCCTCCTGGTTGATGTAGGGCTCGTCCGGGAACTTCTTGTGCCACTTCTCCACGAAGGCCTTGGACGTCGGCGTGTCGACCTCCTCGATGTAGTTGACGGTCGCGAACATGTTCGCGAGGCTCGGCGGCTTGAACCTCTTGTGCTCGTAGCCCTGACCGACATTGACCGAGGAGGCCATCGGCACCTTCAGGTTCGCCGCGCCCGCCTGCTCGTAATAGGAAGCCTGCGCCGTGCCGACGAGGAGCGTCACGAGCACGTCGGGCTTGGCGGCCTGGATGTTCTGGATGGTCTGGGAGAACTGCGACACGCCGAGCGGGATGAACTCCTCGCCGACCATCTCGCCGCCATTCTCCTTGACGATATTGCGGACCCATTCTGCGGAGATCTGACCGAAATTGTAGTCCGCGGCGATCGTATAGACCTTCTTGCCGTAGGTCTCCATCATGTAGGGGATCAGCGTCGAGAACTGCTGCTCGGGCACGGCGCCCGTCACGATCATGTTGGCGTCGCAGACGCCGCCTTCGTACTGGTTGTTGTAGAAGGCGAGCCCGTCGAACTGGTTGACGATCGGCCGATAGGCCTCGCGCGAGGCGGAGGAGAAGCCGGCGAAGACGGCGTCTACCTTATCGCGTTGAAGGACACGGCGCATGAACTCCTGGTAGCGCGTGTTGTCGGATTGCGTGTCGTAGACGACGAGCTCCAGAGGACGGCCCGCGATCCCGCCGGCCGCGTTGATCTCTTCGGTCGCAAGCTCGATGCCGTGGACCTTGCCGATCGTCGCGACGGCGAAGTCACCGGACTGGTCCTCCAGCACGCCGAGCTTGATCGGCTCCTGGGCGAGGCTCGCCCCGGACAATAGAAGGAGTGTTCCGAGCGCCGCGATGGCGCCGGAGGATCGCATCTTCATCTTAGATCTCCGTTCGTGGGTTGGCGGCGGGTCAGTCCAGCGCGGCCCTCGCGAGAGGAGCCGCGGGATTGTCGAGGTTCGGGTTCGTCCGCTCGTGGACGATCCTCTCGCAATGGGCTTCGAGGCTGAGGCGAGCGCGCATGGCCTCGCGCCGCAGGCTCTGGAACGCGGTCTCGTCGTCTACCACCCGATCGGCGACAGTCATCAGGATCGCCTTGACGATGTAGCGACGCTGGCGGCGGCGCTGCTCAAGCTCCTCCACGGCCGAGCAGAGCGCGGTCTTGCGGGAATGCTCGTTCACGCAGAGATAGAGGGCCGAATAGACCGAGCCGCCATAGACCGGCTTCTGGAGGAAGGCGGTCGCGCCCGCCTGCATCAACGCGCGGAGCCGGCTCGGCGCCTCCACGCCGACGAGACCTATGACGGGCACTGCGGGCAGATCCGGATGGGCCCCTGCCGGCATGATCGGCGGCGCATGAATATCTCCGTCGAGGAAGAGAAGGTCGCGCGCGGCGTCGAGGCCGGTAACTGGCGCGTTTGTCCCGTCGCCGCAAAGGACCTCGACATGAAGGCCGAGCTTTCCGAGAGTTGCCGATAGCGCATCGATCACCCGCGGGTCGAGGGACGCAATCAGCGCCCGGCGCTGGCTGAAGTTCTGCACGAAGCGCGCGCCGCTCATGACACGATCCTCAAGGAAGGCCGGAAAACTGGCTGTTCGAAAGTGGCTGAGGACCGCACGAGATAGGGATCGGGGCGGACCGGGTCCTGCGCTTCCATCAGAATGTCGAATTGACCGTCGGCGCGCGAGCGGCCGATCCGGGGCGTGAGATAGGCATGCAGCGTCTGCGGGTCGATCGAGACGCGCCCCTGCGGCGCATCCAGCTTCTGCCCGCCGACACGGGCGCGCACCGCCGCCACCGCGTCCGTCCCGGCATCGGTCAGCGTCTGCGCCAGCAGTTTCACCGCGATGAAAGCGGCCTCGGCCTCAGCGGACGCAACGGGGCCTTGAGGAAAGGCGCGATCGTAGGCTGCCACGAAACGGCGGTTGGCGTCGCTGTCGATGGCCGCGAAATAGACCGAGGAACTGAGATGGCCGTCGATCGCCTCGGGGCCGATCTCGATCAGCTCAGGTTCCGAAAGATTGCAGCTCGCGACGGGAAAACGCCGGACCTGGTCGATGCCGCGTGCCCGGCATTCCGCTCGGAACGCGCGAAAAAATGCATAGGCGGATTCGCCGATCAGCGAATTGAAGACGAAATCGGGCGCGGCCTCTATGATCGCATCCACGATGCGCGCCATGTCCGTTTCGCCGACGGGAAGGTATCGCTCGGCGAGGACCGCGCCGCCGCGCTGGCCGAGTTCATCGCGCAGGATGCGGTTGCTTTCCCAAGCCCAGATGTAGTTCGAGCCGATGCAAAACGCGCGGCGGCCATGCCGCGCGACGAGGAAGTCGACCAGCGGCAGGATGTGGTGGTTCGGCGCGGCGCCGGTATAGACGACGTTTTCCGAACTCTCGAAGCCCTCGTAATGGGCGGGATACCAGAGAAGCGAATCGCGCTTTTCGAAGATCGGGATCACTTCCTTGCGCGAGGAGGAGGTGTAGCAGCCGACCACATGGCGGATGCCGCGCCCGAGCATCGCGTCGACGGCCGGCCCATAGCCGGACAGGCGGCTCTCTGGATCGATTACGAAGGGATCCGGCACGATGCCGGCCTCCTCGTCCGCGGCGATCTCCCGGCAGGCCAGGAGCGCGCCGTTCAGCATCGTGCGCCCAACCGTTCCATAGGAGCCGGTGGCGGAAAACAGGATGCCGATCGGGACGTTTCGTCGAGCCATCGTGCGGTCCAAACGCAAAAAACCCCTCAGCGGAAAAGCTGCGGGGCAACACTGCCGAAGTTAAAGGATCATCAATCTGGCGCGACTTTGGGCAGCCTTGCCCCGCGCTCAAGTATTAAGCTTAGCTTTTCCCATTGCCCTGTCAAGCGGGTTTTGGACGTCATCCAAAACCGTCGAAAATCGCTTGCATGGATTGCAGAAGTCGCCCGACCATACGCACCGGCGCGCTGCGCCATCCACTTCCAGTCAAAGGATCATCGGCATGGATCTCGGCCTGAAAAACTGCAAGGCCCTCGTCACTGGCGGCACGCGTGGCATCGGCCTCGCAATCGCGCACACGCTGGCAAAGGAGGGCGCGCCTGTCGCGATCTGTTCGCGAAACGAGGAGGAGGCGCAGCGGTGCGCGGCCGATCTGGCAAGCCATGGCACCACAACCTGGGGGCGCAAGGTCGATGTTTCGGATGCCGCCGCGTTGACGGCATTCGTCCCGAAGGCGGCCGAGGTTCTCGGCGGCCTCGACATCGTAGTCGCTAATGTCAGCGCGCTCGCCGTGGGAGCAGACGAGGAGAGTTGGCGCCGAGGCTTCGAGACCGACATCATGGGCACGGTGCGGCTCGTCGATGCCGCGATGCCCTATCTGGAAAGCAGCAAGGCCGGTTCGATCGTGACTATTTCATCGGTTTCCGGCCGCGAGATCGATTTCGCAGCGGGTCCTTACGGCGCTTTCAAGGCGGCCCTGATCCACTACACGCAGGGACTGGCCTTCCAACTGGCCGCCAAGGACATCCGTGCCAACACCGTCTCTCCGGGCAACACCTATTTCCCCGGCGGGGTCTGGACGCAGATCGAAAGCGGCAATCCCGAGTTGTTCGCCGCGTCGCTCGCCCTCAATCCGACCGGCCGCATGGCGACGCCCCAGGAAATCGCCAATGCGGCCGTCTTCCTCGCCAGCCCGACCGCCAGCTTCATCACCGGCACCAATCTCGTCGTCGACGGGGCGCTGACACGCGGTGTCCAGTTCTGACGAACAAACGCGCTTCAAGATCTCCCGATTCCAGCGAGGGCATGTCATCGATGAGCAGTCTTCCGTATCAGAGTCTCCTTTCCACCGCCGACGCGATACGCACTGGACGACGGACGTCCAGGAAGGTCACGAGCGCTCTCCTAGAGCGCATCTCGGCGTTGAACGAAACGTCGCGAAGTTCGCCACGGTCACGGCTGATCATGCTCTCGCGCGGGCCGAACGAGCGGATGCCGAGACCGCGCGTGGGATGAACCTTGGTCCTCTCCACGGCGTCCCGATCACCGTCAAGGACCTTTGCGATACCGCGTTCGCGCAGACTGCGGCCGGCACGATCCTTCGCAGGGATCTCATGCCGATCGCCGACGCGACTGTCGTCGAGCAATTGGAGCTCGGCGGCGCCCTGATCCTCGGCAAGCTGGCGATGACGGAGGGAGCGTATACCAGCCATTATCCGGACAATCCCGGTCCCACCAACCCCTGAGGGGCGGATCACTGGATCGGTTCTTCGTCGACCGGATCGGGCGTCGCGACGGCCTCCGGACTTGCTACGCTTCGCTCGGCTCGGACGCCGGCGGCTCCATCCGCTTCCCGTCCGCGACATGCGGACTGACCGGCATCAAGCCGACTTGAGGGCGCGTCAGCCGCGATGCCGTATTTTCGCTCGAAGCCTCGCTCAGAAGGGCGACGGCTCTAACGTTCGGCGAAAAAACCCATCCGGAATTTCCAGCCGATTTGTCAGAAGTTTCGCGCCGTGCCACAGCACGCTGATCGTTTTCCCGGTTCTGTAGCGAAATAGTGGAACATTGGTGCGCCGGTCAGAACAAAACTGCGAACACCTTCATCATTGAAATTGCTTACCAAAAATAATGGAAGACGACACGATGAGAGGAAAATGGAGGGGCTACGGCAGCTTTGCGCCTATTTCGTTGAAGAACTCGCCGACGAAGC
>JACMIV010000127.1 GCA_014380965.1 Rhizobiaceae bacterium
GGCGCTGTCCGTATTCGAGCAGCCTCAGCTCCTCGGAAACGCTGGTGGCGACATGGCTGTCGGTGCCGATTCCCCATCTCCCGCCCGCGTCGGCAAAGCCGGTGGCGGGGAAGATGCCGTCACCGAGATTGGCTTCGGTCGCCGGGCAAAGGCCCGCGACCGCGCCCGAGGTGGCCAGACGAACGGTCTCGTCGGGCGTCATGTGCGTCGCGTGGATCGCGCACCACCGGGCGTCCACCGGCATCTCGTCGAGGAGCCATTCGACCGGCCGCCGGCCGCAGAAGGCGAGGCATTCCTCGACCTCGCGCTCCTGCTCGGCGATATGGAGATGGATCGGGCCGCGGACCGTTGTGGTGGAAAGGATCTCGCCCATCTCGTCCGGCGTCGCGGCGCGCAGCGAATGGATGGCGACGCCGAGCGTGGCGCCCGCGTCGCGGCAGGCCGGGGCGAGCCGGTCGAGAAGAGCCAGGAAGCCCCCGACATCGTGCAGGAAGGGCCGCTGCCCCTCGCCAGGCGCTGCGCCGCCGAAATTGGAATGCGCGTAGAAGACCGGAAGATGCGTGAGACCGATGCCGACGGACGCCGCGGCGGCAAGAATGCGGCCCGACGTCTCGGCCGGGTCGGCATAGGCGACGCCCCCGGGGCCATGATGCAGATAGTGGAACTCGGCGACGCGGGAGAATCCGCCCTTCAGCATCTCGACGTAGACTTTGGCGGCGATCGCCTCGATGTCGTCCGGGGTCATCAGCGCCACCGTCCGGTACATCTGCGTGCGCCAGGTCCAGAAGCTGTCGTCGCCTTGTCCGGCCCGCTCCGCGAGCCCGGCCATGGCGCGCTGGAAGGCGTGCGAATGGAGATTGGCGAGGGCCGGCACCACAGGGCCGGCAAGACGCTCGCCGCCGTCCTGCGCGGCATCGGACGTGACGGCGACGATGCGCCCGGCCGCATCCGTCTCGATCGCCACGTCTTTCGCCCAGCCTCCAGGCAGGAGGGCGAGCGGACAGAACAGGCGCCGCAATGGCGAACTCATGCTGGCTCCATGCTGGCTCGCCCCAAGTTGCCTATACAACATTTCGCATTTCCGAGGCCAGTGCAAGACGAGTCTGGCGAAATTGCCCCCTTTTGTCGCTATATGAGCGAAGGCCTCACCGAATGCAGGAATGCCATGACCATCGCGATCGAAAAGTCGGACGACGTAGAAAGCTGCCTCGACACGCCGATCCCGCTCTACGCCAAGCTCAAGCACTACGTCCGCAGCCGGATCGAGGCGGGTGAATGGCTTGCGGGCCATCGCGTTCCCTCGGAGAACGAACTCGTCGATCTTCTCGCCGTCAGCCGGATGACCGCCAACCGGGCCCTGCGCGAGCTGGCGGCCGAGGGCCTCGTCGTGCGCATCCGCGGAAAAGGCTCCTTCGTCGCGGTGAAGAAGCGGACGTCGCTGTTCCAGGTCGTCCCGAACATTGCCGACGAGATCGCCGCACGGGGCGGTCGCCACCGCGCGAGCATCGTTCTCCTGCAGGAGGAGACCTGCGGGCCGGCCCTTGCGGACGCGCTGGAGATCGATGTCGGCGCGCGCGCGGTCCACTCGATCATCGTCCACATCGAGGACGACCTCCCGATCCAGATCGAGGATCGGTTCGTCAATCCGGCCGCAGCGCCGGACTATGGCCGGCAGGACTTCACGGCGACGACGCCGAATTTCTATCTCTCGGCGGTCGCGCCGATCCTGAGGGCCGAGCAATTCATCGAGGCCGTCAGCGCCCAGCCGTGGGAGTGCAAGCATCTCGGCATCGGGAAGACGGAAGCCTGTCTTCTGGTCCGCCGCCGCACCTGGTCCGAGCGCGGGCTCGTGTCGTCGGTCCGGCTTCTCTATCCAGGCACCCGCTACCGGCTGGAGACGATCTCGTAGGCGGTCGGGTCGGGAGCAAGACGAACCCTCGAGGCGATACGAACATCGCTCCCGGGCGCCGGTGCATTCTGCAACGACCATTCGGCGACAGGGGGACGTAGCCGAGCTCGTCGACGATGAGGAGTTGCACGGCCTGAAGATCGGGTGGAAGCTTCAGGAGCCGGCTTTCGTCGCGGGCTTCCATGAGCTGGTGAACGGGGGCCGCCGCGGTGGTGAACGTGACGGTGAGGCCCTTCTGGCAAGCGGGCCAGTCCGAGGGCCAGGGCCGCGTGGCTCTTGCCGGTGCCAGAGTTGCCGAGTGCGATGACGTTCTCCCGAGGCAGGATGAAGTCGCACTACGCCAACTCCAGAACGTACATCTTGTTGAGGCTCGGGATCGCGGTGAAGTCGACCGTGTCGAGGCTTTTGACCGCGGGGAACCGCGCCGCATGGATCCGCCGTTCGATCATGCGGCGCTGCCGGTCGATCAACTCTAGCTCGATCCGACGCATCAGCCTACGGTGAGGATCAATAGCGGGACTATGCTCCCCAAGTGCTTCCCACTTGCAAAGATAGGAAGCAAAGGACGACGGCAATACCTCTAACTCATTCAAAGAATTGGTGCACCCGACTGGATTCGAACCAGTGACCTCTGCCTTCGGAGGGCAGCGCTCTATCCAGCTGAGCTACGGGTGCTGCCGGGCCTGAAGGGCCGGGGCGGCTGTCTGTTGCGAGACGCACGCGCGTTTCTAGCCGATCGGAACTGTCGCGACAAGGCTTGCGTCGACGGATGCTTCGGCGTTGCCATCAAGGGCGTGCAGGCGCTCCTCGTGGCGGGATGCCGATCCGGGTTGGCGTGCTCGCTGGCCATTGTCAGATCGCGACGCGCCAGAGAAACTCGCGCGTCTCGCCGGGTGCAAGATGGAGCAGTCCCGGTTTGCTGATGAAGTCGCCGTCCCAGCCGACGGGGCTTGCCATCGAATACCAGGGCTCGATGCACACGAAGGGGGCCCCGCCCGGCTTCGACCAGATGCCGAGGTCCATGTAGCCCTCCCATGAGATCGTCATGGCGCGCACCTCGTGCCCGGTCTCGTCGCGCGCGGCGTAGCGGAGGCTGCGGCTCGCGACGCCCGGCATGACCAGAGCATCGCTTGCGAAGAGCGTTTCCGAAAGGGGGAGCGTGCGGCCGTCGAAGGGGAGGGGTCTCGGCTCGCCGAGAAGGCCATCCTCGACGCCGAGCGATGCGCCGACCTCGGTCGCGTCGAAGAGGATGACGTGCGCTTCCTTCGAAATGCCCTCGGCAAGGGGCCATCGAAAGCCGGGATGGGCGCCGATCCCGCAGGGGAGGACCGAGGCGCCGGGATTGTGGATGCGGCTGGTGACGGTGAGCGTTTCTCCGTCCGCCTCGTAGATCATCTCGAGGCGGAACGGGAAGGGAAAGCGCGCGCGGCTCGATGCACTGTCGTCGAGCCGAAGGACGATCCGATCGTCCGACTGTTCGGTGACCCGGAAGGTCGAGTCGCGGGCAAAACCGTGCTGCGTCAGCGCATACTCTTGTCCGTCATGGCGAAGCGTATCGGCAGCCAGCCGCCCGACGATCGGGAACAGCACCGGCGCATGGCGCGGCCATTCCGGACCCGCCTGCCAGAGGAGTTCGTCGCCTGAGGCATCCCTGAGGCTGACGAGTTCGGCGCCTTCGA
>JACMIV010000009.1 GCA_014380965.1 Rhizobiaceae bacterium
GGCGGCGTCGAGGCCTGGCGACCAGACGGCGATCGAAGCCTTGCCCGGCGCGATCGCGAGGATGCCGCCGCCGACGCCGCTCTTTCCAGGCAGCCCGACGCGGTAGGCGAACTCTCCCGATCCGTCGTAATGCCCGCAGGTCAGCATCACCGCATTGATGCGCCTTGCCCTTTCCGGCGGAACGACCGACAGCCCCGTCGAGGGATGGCGCCCGAGCAGCGCCAGAAACCGGCCTGCCTTGGCCAGTTGGAGGCAGGTCATCGCGATCGCGCAGTGGTGGAAATAGACCCCTAGCGTGTAGTCGACCGGATTGTCGAGGACCCCGTAGGATTTCATGTAGTTCGCCAGCGCCTTGTTGCGAAAACCGGTGCGCTCTTCCGAGGCGGCCACGGCGTCGTCGATGGCGATGGACGGATCGTCCGCCAGAAATTGCAAAAAGCGCAGGATCTCGCCCAAGGCTTCTCGCGGCTTGTGGCCGGAAAGAATGAGGTCCGTCACGGCGATGGCGCCCGCGTTGATGAAGGGATTGCGGGGAACGCCGTCTTCGCGCTCGAGCTGGACGATCGAGTTGAACGGGCTCCCCGAGGGCTCGCGCCCGACCCGTCGCCAAAGCCGGTCCCCCGCCATTCCGAGCGCGAGCGTCAGCGTGAAGACCTTTGAAACGCTCTGGATGGAGAACGGAACCTCACTGTCCCCGCCCGCCGCGACACGGCCATCCGCATCCACGACGACGAGGCCGAAACCGGCAGGATCGACGCGTGCGAGTTCTGGAATGTAGGTCGCGACCGTGCCACGGTCCGGTCGCTCCCGCATTTCCTCGCAGATCTCGCGAACGATGGTCTCGATGTCTGGACGATGCTGGTTCATCGAATTTGGCATCTGCCCTTTCGATCCGGAGCGGCGTGCCGGTATGCACCGCCCGGCTGCCACAATCGCTACTTCGACGGTTTGGCCGCGCTCGACAATCCTGAAAGGCTAACAACCCGTCGGCATGCTGCAAAGCAAAAACATCCGCTGTCGCGGTCTCGTCGACAGCCGCTGATCTTGCCAGACCGATGATCCAGTCGGCTCTGGAAGACGCGAGACCGGTTGGGATCGGAGAATCGATCCAGACGGCCCGTGTGCGTACATCAGCGGCTTAAGGCTGCCCTCAGCGCCTCCATCGGCATCTTGCAGAAGCTGGAACCGACCCCGGGCAAGCTGACTCCACGGTGCTGCTTCCTTCGGCAGTGGGCAGCGCTCGAATTCCGGACGCCTTTTTAGGACCAGAAAGTAGCTGGACAGCCTGATCTCTTGTTTCTATAAGGCCCGAACCTTCGCAGGCTGGCCCCTCAGTGGCCCTGCGACCGGCGCCCAGGTAGCTCAGTTGGTAGAGCATGCGACTGAAAATCGCAGTGTCGGCGGTTCGACTCCGTCCCTGGGCACCACACACGTTACTTCTCAACCGCACATCTCATTAGGGCGAGCTGGCCTCGCCGCGCGGGCCGTGTTTTGCGTCGGACGTTCCGGGCAGCAGGCATGCTGCCCGCAATACACACAACCCTCTCGGTATGCCGGGTCGGCGTCCGAGTGAACGGCATAGGCGCGTTTGATTGCCAAGACCCACAGAGGCTGCGCCGAACCGATGATCGTTGATTATTGTTGACAATATGCAATGCCTCATGTCACATCCGGACATGAAGACTGCGCTTGCCCACCTTGCCCTGCTCCAGAAGAATTCGCTCGCGAGCACGCTCGAGCGTGAGATCGAAGGCATGATCCTGCGCGGCGCGTTGCCGGTCGATGCGAGAATCAACGAACTGCAACTTGCCGAGACCTTTGGCGTCAGCCGCAGCCCGGTGCGTGACGCGCTGCGGGCACTCGAAGCGGCGGGGCTTGTGGAAGCCGTGCCCAACCGCGGCCTCTTCCTGAGGCGGGTCGATCTCGCGCGGGCGGTCGAGGTATACGGCGTGCGTGCGGCACTCTTCGGATATGCCGGACAGCTGGTCGCGGAATTGGCCTCAGAGCAAGACATCGCATCCTTGCGTCTTCTCCATGCTGAAATGGAGGAGGCTGCGGTGGCTCATCGTTTCGAGGCTTACTTTCCGCTCAATTTCGCCTTTCACGACGCGATCGTCGCAGCCAGCGGAAACAGCGTGCTCGCGTCCCAGTACCGAGCTCTGGTGAAGCAGTTGAGGCTCTTGCGCGGTCGCAATCTGATGTCCGGCGACACGCTCGCCGTCTCGCACCGCGAGCATCAACGGATCATCGACGCCTTCGACGCGCGCGATCCGCAGGAGGCCTACAGCGCGTGCTTCGACCACGTCGAGAGGGGCCGCCTGCGGCTTCTGGCACGGGAGGAAAGCCGCGGTTCGGCCGAGTGCGAGAGCGCAAACGAGGATCGCGAGGCGAAGGTCGCCTGAAGCAGCAAAAGGGCCGAACGCTCGTCAGAAGCGGGGCCGTCATTCAAACGGGAGAGAACAATGACCATCACAAAGCGTTTCGCCGGCCTCGTTGCCGCCGCTGCGATCCTATCGACCTTCGTCCACCCTGCGGCTGCCGAACCCTTGCCCTATCCGGTCGATGTCGTGACGCTCGTCACCCATTCGAGCCCCGGGGGCGGCAGCGACGTCTTCCTGCGCGACATGGCCCGCTACCTGCGCGAGATCATCGACGCCGACTTCGTCGTCGAGAACGTTTCGGGCGGAAGCGGGGCCAATGCCATGGCCCACATGGCGCAAGCCGCGACGGACGGCAGCGTGCTCTATGCGACGACGCCAACCTATATCTTCACCTCGCTGATGAGCGATCTTTCGGCGAACTACCAGAATCTCGAACCGGTGGTGAACGTCTTCTACGACCCGGCGGTGATCTACACCCGCGCGGACGCGCCCTTCCAGTCGCTTGCCGACGTCATCGCCCACGCCAAGGACAACCGCAGCGCCTGGGGGGCGGCCAATCCCGGCTCGCTCGAGCGCATCTCCCTCGAGGATCTTAAGAAGAAGGCCGGCGTCGATGCGGCTATCGTCACCAGCGAAGGCGGCGGCGAGACGATGATCAACGTCCTCAACGGTACGCTCGACATCGCCATCGGCGAAGTCCAGGAGCTGCGCTCGCAGCTCGAGGCCAAGCAGATCCGCATCCTCGCCGTCGCCACCGAGGAGCGCTTGCCCGCGCTGCCAGACGTCGCCACCATCAAGGAAGGCGGCATCGACCTCGTCATCCGCAAGTTCCGGGGCCTCGCTGGCCCGAAGGGCATGTCACCCGAGGCCATCGCGGTCTGGGAGAAGGCGATCCCGCTGCTTCTCGAAGACCCGGAATACAAGGCCGCCTACGGCGCCTCCAACCTCATCGGCAGCTTCATTCCGCATGCCGAATACATGCCCTTCATGGAGACCTTCGCGACCGAGCAGAAGACCTTCCTGACCGAAGCCGGCGTCATCCAGTAAGACGGCCAACATCTGGGACACGGCAAGCGCGGAAAGGAAACGTCGCCATGACGAAGGACCTCGGCCTCGGCCTCATCGCGCTTGTCTTCTCGGCGATCTACATCGTCGAGGCTTCGAGGATCCGGACGAGCGCGCTCGGCGATAGCGTCGGAGCTGGCGGCGTTCCGATGATCCTCGGATGGATGATGGCAGGCACGGCGGTGGTCCTCATCCTTCATCAACTCTGGCTGCGGCGGACGGGCAAGCTCGTTCCCGCCGCGGTCTCGGAAGCCTTCGAGAGACCTGGCCGCACCTTCGCCATCGCGGCCGGCGTGGTGGCGATGGCGGCGGTCTACATCGCGAGCCTCAGATGGCTCGGCTACATCCCCGCCACCGCGCTGCTCCTCGCCGGCATGCTGCTCTATCAGGGCGTCGGGCTGTCAAGACGTCTCTTCGTCGTGCCGGTTGCGGGTTCTCTCGTCCTCTGGCTGCTCTTCGACGCGGTGCTCGGCCTCAACCTTCCCTCGGGGCTCCTCGGCGCCTTTTTCTGAGGCGGTTCCGGCGACGGCGTCGGGACCGGTTCTCAGTTCCGCGCCCGTCACGGCAGTCTTTCCGCACCGGGATGCCACATCGATCGTCCGGCGTCCCGTGACGATGGGCGCACGCGGACCGCTTTCCTGAAATCCCGGAGTCTGTCCTGATGGACGCGATCCTTCAAAGTCTCGACCTTCTGACCTCGACCCTTGTCGTCCCCATGGCGATCGTCGGCATGGTCTGGGGCATTTTCGGAGGCTCGATGCCGGGGCTCTCGCCCTCGATCACGATGGCGCTGCTGCTGCCCTTCACCTACACGATGGACCCGATCCCGGCGATCGTTCTCCTCGCCGCGACCTATGTCGGCGCCGAATACGGCGGTTCGGTTCCCGCGATCCTCATCCGCACGCCGGGCACGAACGCGGCCGCCGCGACGCTGATCGACGGCTACGAGATGAAGAAGCAGGGCAAGGCGGGGGAAGCGCTCGGCATCTCGCTCTACGCATCCTCGATCGGCAACGTCGCCGGAATCCTCTGCCTCATCCTGTTCACAGCGCCGCTGGCGCAGCTCGCGCTGCAGTTTCGCCCGACCACCTATTTCGCACTCGGCCTGCTCGGTCTCAGCGTCATCGCCACCGTCTCCGAAGGGCTGCTGACCAAGGGCGTCCTCGCCGCCCTCATCGGGCTGATGATCGCGACGATCGGCACCGATCCCGTCAGCGGCGTCGCACGATTCACCTATGGCAATCCCGATCTCCTGTCGGGCGTGCCCATCATCCTCGTCATGGTCGGCCTCTTCGCCGTCAGCGAGGTGCTGGAGCAGATGGCAACGCGCAGCGAGAGCGAGAACGTCAAGGGCACGGTAACGCGGCTGAAATGGCCGGACTGGGCGATGCAGAAGCTGCTCTGGCGCGCGAACGTCATCGGTTCCGGCATCGGCATCTTCTGCGGGATCATGCCCGGCGCCGGCGGCACCGTCGCGTCCTTCATGTCCTACAACGAGGCGCGGCGCTTCTCGAAGACGCCCGGCGAGTTCGGCAAGGGTTCGCCCGAGGGCGTCGCTGCGCCCGAGGCTGCCAACAACGCCGATGCCGGCGTCGGACTCATCCCGCTCCTGTCCTTCGGCATCCCGGCCTCGAACTCGACCGCGATCCTCCTCGGCGGCTTCCTCATCCACGGCCTGGTCCCCGGACCGGTGCTCTTCGACCGCGATCCGACGATCCTCTACGGCCTCTTCAGCGGCCTCCTCGTCGCTTCGGCCGCGTTGATCCCCGCTGCCTACCTCACCCTCGGCGCCTGCGTCTGGCTGGTGAACCAGCCGAAATACTACCTGCGCGCCTTCATTCTCGCCTTGGTCCTCGCGGGCGCCTATTCGGTCAACAACAGTGTCTTTGACCTCGGCATCGTCATGACGGCCGGCGTTCTCGGGCTCGGGATGCGCTATTTCGGCCTGCCGATGCTTCCCGTCGTCCTTGGCCTCGTGCTCGGCTTCATGATCGAGGCGAACTATCGGCGCTCGCTCGTCATCGCCGGAGGGGACCACGCGATCTTCCTCGAGGACCCGATCGCCGTGGTCTTCCTCGTGCTCTCCGTTCTCTTCCTCGGTATTTCCCTCGTCCAGGAGTTCCGCTCCCGCCGCGTTCCGGCTCCCGCCGACGCTCTCGAGACGCCGCTGAAGGCCCCACAAGACAGGATGTCATGACCATGCAGTCCGAAGCCCGCCGTCCGGAGGACCGGAATACGAACGATACGATCGCGATGCCGGACGCGACGCTGTCGGAACGGTTGTCCGCCTGGGGCGCGTCCCTGTCCCCCTTAGACGTGCCCGCGGGGATGCGGGCAAAGGTCGAGGCGATCCTCGTCGATGTCGTCGGCCTCTGCTTTGCGGCGCGGCACACGGACTACGTCGCCAGCATTCTGGCTGCCGCAGAGCCCGGCCGCCATGTCGCGATCGGCCATCGCGCCCGTCTCACCGCCGCCGACGCAGCGCTCCTCAATGGCACGGCGGCGCATGGCGAGGATTTCGATGATACGTTCGAGGGCGGGCCTGTTCATTCAGGCGCGGTCGTCGTGCCGGCGGTGCTTGCCGCCGCCGAGAGGGAAGGCCTGTCCGGCGAGCGGGCGATGCTGGGGATCGCAGCGGGCACCGAACTCCTCTGCCGTCTCGGCCTCGTGACGCCGAAGGCGATCCACCGCGCGGGCTTCCACCCCACGGCAGTGCTCGGCGCGCTCGCCGCCGCCTTCGGGGTCGGCGTCGCGCTCGGACTCGACGCCAAGGGTCTGAAGGAGACGCTGGGGATCGCCGGCTCGACAGCGTCGGGCATCATCGAATATCTCGGCGACGGCTCATCGACCAAGCGCATGCACGCCGGCTGGGCGGCGCAGTCGGGCTTGCGCTCGGCGCTGATGGGAAGAGCCGGCTTCGTCGGGCCGCGCGCGGTCCTCGAAGGCGAGCACGGTTTCTTCAAGGCCTTTGCGCCTTCTGTGACGCCCGCCTACGGCCATCTCTTCGACGGCCTCGGTTCGCGCTGGATCGCCGAAACCATCACGTTCAAACCCTATCCTTGCGGCACCATGGTTCAGCCTTACATCGACTGCGCCAAGCGGCTGCGCGCCGAGGGCCTGAAGCCGGACGAGATCGTCGCGATCCACTGCTCGACCTCGGACGGGTACGTCCACCGGCTCTGGGAGCCGCTGGAGATGAAGCGCCGGCCGCCGACGGCTTATGCCGCGAAGTTCTCGATCCCCTTCGGCGTCGCGCTCGGCCTCGTGCGGGGCGAGGCAGGCCTTGCCGATTTCTCCGATTCCGCGATCGCCGACGAGGCGCTGCTGGCCCTCTCGAGGCTCGTGACCTACGAGGTCGATCCCGCCGATCCCTATCCGGCGCGCTTCACCGGCCATGTCCGAATCACGACGCGCGACGGCCGGACCTTGGAGGCGCGCCAGGATCACATGCGCGGCGGCGTCGACGCCCCGCTGCTTCGCGACGAACTCGATGCCAAGTTCCTCGCCAACGTCCGCTACGGCGGCGGACGCGAGCCGGAGGCGCTTCTGGCGCTCTGCTGCAAATTGCTGTCGGCGGAGAACGCGGGGGAGGCGTTCGGCGGCTTTGCGGGCGGCGGTTCGTGAAAGAGGTCGTGCTCATCTAGCAGGCGAAAGCACCCCCCTCTGGCCTGCCGGCCATCTCCCCC
>JACMIV010000128.1 GCA_014380965.1 Rhizobiaceae bacterium
AGGTCATCCCGCACGTCACCGACGCGATCAAGGACTTCGTCCTTAACGGCAACGAGGAGTTCGACTTCGTCCTCTGCGAGATCGGCGGCACGGTCGGCGACATAGAGGCGATGCCGTTCATGGAGGCGATCCGCCAGCTCGGCAACGACCTGCCGCGGAACGGCGCGATCTACATCCACCTAACGCTGATGCCCTACATCGCGACCGCCGGCGAGCTGAAGACCAAGCCGACGCAGCATTCGGTGAAGGAGCTCCGCTCGATCGGCATCCAGCCGGACATCCTTCTCGTGCGCGCCGACCGGCCGATTCCGGCCGAGGAACGTCGCAAGATGAGCCTCTTCTGCAATGTCCGCGAGACGGCCGTCATCCAGGCGCTCGACCTCGACTCGATCTACGACGTGCCGATCGCCTACCATCAGGAAGGGCTCGACACCGAGGTGCTGGCCGCCTTCGGCATCGACCCAGCCCCGAAGCCGAAGCTCGAGCGCTGGAACCAGATTTCACAAGGCATTCATAACCCGGAAGGCGAGGTCACGATCGCCATCGTCGGCAAGTACACGGGCCTGAAGGACGCCTACAAGTCGCTGATCGAGGCCCTGCAGCACGGCGGCATCGCCAACAAGGTGCGCGTCAATCTCGACTGGATCTCGTCCGAGGTCTTCGAGGCCGAGGACCCGACGCCCCATCTCGACCGCGTCAACGGCATCCTCGTCCCCGGCGGCTTCGGCGAGCGCGGTGCGGAGGGCAAGATCCTCGCGGCGAAATTCGCGCGCGAACACAGCGTTCCCTATTTCGGCATCTGCTTTGGAATGCAGATGGCCGTGATCGAGGCGGCACGCTCGTTGGCGGGCATCGCGAAAGCCGGCTCGACCGAGTTCGGGCCCACATCCGAGCCGCTGGTCGGCCTCATGACGGAATGGATGCGCGGCAACGAGCTCGAGCAACGGGCGGAAGCCGGCGATCTCGGCGGCACGATGCGGCTCGGCTCCTATACGGCCAAGTTGACGCCGGGCTCGCGGATAGCCGGCGTCTACGGCGCGACGGAAATTTCCGAACGCCACCGCCACCGCTACGAGGTCAACCGCGACTACCGCGAGCGGCTCGAACAGGCGGGCATGATCTTCGCCGGCATGTCGCCGGACGGGCTCCTGCCCGAGACGGTCGAACTTCCGGACCATCCCTGGTTCATCGGGGTGCAGTATCATCCCGAGCTGAAGTCGCGCCCCTTCGAGCCGCATCCGCTTTTCGCGTCGTTCATCTCGGCGGCGCTGGAGCAGTCTCGGCTGGTGTAAGGGTTGCACGGCGGCGACTTGGTCTCAGCGACATCGTCTGACCTTTCGGTCACGCGAAGGCGCGAAAGAATTTCAAACCGTCGCAGGCTTCAGCTAAGACCTCGCGCGACGACGCCGGGCAGAAGGAGTGGGCCATGACCGCGATCATCGACATCATCGGACGTGAAATTCTCGACAGCCGGGGCAACCCGACGGTGGAGGTGGACGTCGTCCTCGAAGACGGCTCGATGGGCCGCGCCGCCGTGCCTTCGGGCGCCTCGACCGGCGCGCACGAGGCGGTCGAGCTCCGCGACGGCGGTTCGCGCTATCTCGGCAAGGGCGTCCAGAACGCCGTCGACGCGGTCAACACCGAGATCTTCGAAGCGCTGGCCGGGCTCGAGGCGGAGAGCCAGATGCGGATCGATCAGATCCTGATCGAGCTCGACGGCACCGAAAACAAGGGCCGGCTCGGCGCAAACGCCATCCTCGGCGTCTCGCTTGCCGTGGCGAAAGCGGGCGCCGACGCCTCCGGCCTGCCGCTCTATCGCTACGTCGGCGGCGCAAGCGCGCATGTTTTGCCGGTGCCGATGATGAACATCATCAATGGCGGCGCGCACGCCGACAACCCGATCGACTTCCAGGAATTCATGATCATGCCGGTCGGCGCGGAAAGTTTTTCCGAAGGCCTGCGCATGGGCGCCGAGGTCTTCCACACGCTGAAGAAGATGCTGAAAGACGCCGGCCACAACACCAATGTCGGCGACGAGGGCGGCTTTGCACCGGGCTTGAAGTCGGCGACGGAAGCGCTCGACTTCGCGCTCCACGCCATCGAGAAGGCCGGCTACAAGCCGGGCGAGGAAATCTATCTCGCGCTCGACTGCGCCGCGACGGAGTTCTTCAAGGGGGGCGTCTACGATCTCGAAGGCGAAGGCCGCAAGCTCTCGCCCGAGGACATGACCTCCTATCTCGCCGAGCTCGCCGGCGCCTATCCGATCGTCTCCATCGAGGACGGCATGGGCGAGGACGACTGGGACGGATGGAAATCGCTGACCGACAAGATCGGCACCTCCTGCCAGCTCGTCGGCGACGACCTCTTCGTCACCAATTCCAAGCGCCTCAGGATGGGCATCGACAAGGGCATCGCCAACTCGATCCTCGTCAAGGTGAACCAGATCGGCTCGCTCACCGAGACGCTCGACGCCGTCAACGTCGCGCACCGCGCTGGCTATACGGCCGTGATGTCGCACCGCTCCGGCGAGACGGAGGACTCGACCATCGCCGATCTCGCTGTCGCCACGAACTGCGGACAGATCAAGACCGGCTCGCTCGCGCGCTCCGACCGGCTGGCAAAGTACAACCAGCTCCTG
>JACMIV010000129.1 GCA_014380965.1 Rhizobiaceae bacterium
CGAGGGGCTGCTCAAGGAAAATATCGACGGCGAGGCGCTGCTGTGGGCGCACAGCCGGCTAATATCGCGATCCGAGGAACGCAAGATCCTGATGGTTATCTCAGACGGCGCGCCGGTCGACGATTCCACGCTATCGGTCAATCCCGGCAACTATCTCGAACGCCACCTCAGGGCGGTCATCGAGGAGATCGAGACCCGTTCGCCGGTCGAACTGCTCGCCATCGGCATCGGCCACGACGTGACCCGCTACTATCGAAAGGCCGTCACCATCGTCGATGCCGAGGAACTCGCCGGCGCGATGACGGAACAGCTCGCCGATCTCTTCGAGGACGACGGCCAGGGTCGCGGCGGCGCGCGGCCGAAGCGGCGGGCGGGCGGGCGTCGGTGAAGCCTCCGACAGTTTCGTTTCGCCCCGGTCGGCGTCTTGTCGCCATCGCTTTCGCCGGCGGCCTTGCCGCCTATGCGCTCACCGCAGGTCCAAGCGTGCAGTCGCAATCGCGCTCCCTCGAAATACGAAGCTCCGCCGTCCCCTCATTTTCGGCAGGCGCCGAGACCCGCAGATTCGGCAAGCTCGACTATGTCGGCGGCTTTCAGTACTCCTCCTCCGACAGCCGCCTCGGCGGCGTCTCCGGCATCCGCCTCCTGGAGGGTCGCTCGCGGTTCCTCGCCGTCACCGACACCGGATACTGGTTTCGCGGCAGCATCGCGCGCGATTCCGAAGGGCGGCCGATGGGCTTCGAGAACGCCGAGATGGCGCCGATCCTCGGGCGGGACGGACAGTCGCGCACGCGCCGCAAGGGCCTGGCGGACGCCGAAGGTCTTGCGCTCGATGGCGACCGCGCCATCGTCGCGTTCGAGCGCTATCACCGCATCGAGAGCTTCCCGAACGCCGGCGATCCAGCGGACAGTCGTCCGACCGACATCCGCCAGCCGATTCCGCGCCGGGAACTGCGCATCAATGCCGGCATCGAAGCGATCGCCGTTGCACCGGCAGGCGCGCGCGGGGGACCGCGGACGGTCATCGTGACGGAGCAGTCGATCGATGCCGACGGCAACCTCTTCGCCGCCATCATCGGGGAGGAGGGCGGTCTCTTCAAGGTGAGGCGCGAGGCCCCATGGAACGCAACCGACGCGGCCTTTCTGCCTAGCGGCGATCTCCTGTTGCTCGAAAGGCGTTATGAGAGCTTCGGCCGCCTCGGCATGCGCATCCGCCGCATCCCCGGCGACGCAATCCGCCCGGGCGCGCTCGTCGACGGCGAGGTGCTGATCGATGCCGATCTCGGCGAGGAGATCGACAACATGGAGGGCATCGACGTCTCCACCGGCACGGACGGCGCGATCTATGTTGCCCTGGTTTCCGACGACAACACCTCGTTCCTGCAGCGCAATCTCTACCTGGAGTTCAGGTTCGTCGAGGACGCAACGCAATCCGGCGTCGCCCCGAAAGATCGCGCCTCGTCCGTCAACTGACTTTAGGCAATACGAGAAGCGCGTCGATCGAATTGGTCAGGCGCCGGCTATCTGCGCCGGCCGAAACGGCATAAGCCGCGCCATCAAGAGGCGATAAGGGATCAACGCGAAGGCGGCGATCACAAGTTTTACCGCGAGATCGCCGAGTGCCCAGGAGACCCACCGCGGTGCCTCCGCCGTCATGACCCCGAACAGTCCGGTCGGCTCCAGGGCGAAACCGTCGTTCGGGCCGAGGAAGAGAAAGGCCGAGCCGAAGGCAAGCGTGAAGAAGAGGCCCGTGTCGACGACCGAACCCGCCACCGATGCGAAAGCCGGCGCCCTCCACCATGTGCCTTGCCGCAGTGCGTTGAAGACCGAGACGTCGAGAAGCTGCGCCACGAGGAAGGCCGTGCCGGAGGCAATCGCGACGCGGGCCAGGCGTTCGAGCTCGGGAGCGTAGGGAAGCAATCCGCGATCGAACAGAACCGGCGGGACGAGAATCGAGGTCGCCACGGCGACGGTAAAGCCGGCATAGACGACGCGCCGTGCAGCCGCCGGACCGAAACGCCGGTTCGTCAGGTCGGTCACGAGGAAGGCGAAGGGGTAGGTAAAGGCGCCCCAGGTCAGCAGGTCGCCGAGGGCGAGGCGTCCGACGGTTCCGGCCAGCGGAAACTGAACGAGGACATTCGACGCGAGCACGATCAGCGTCATCGCCGCCACGGGCAGCGCGTAAGCACGAAGTCTCATTTTTTTAACCTGGGTAATGGAACCAGAAAACCGGGCGCGTCAGCACCCGGTTCGGGAAAAACCGTCGTCGAAACGAACGATCAGGCCGCGGTCTCAGCCTCGGCCGAAAGCTTCTTGGCGATCTGGCGCTTCAGGAGACGCGCCTTCTGCGACAGGTCACTCTCTTCCGACTTGACGAGAAAGGCATCGAGACCGCCGCGATGTTCGACCGAACGAAGGCCGGAGGCGCTGACGCGCAGGCGATAGCGCTGGCCGAGGGCGTCGGAGATCAGCGTAACGGCCGAAAGGTTCGGCAGGAACCGGCGACGCGTCTTGTTGTTCGCGTGGCTCACGTTGTTGCCGTATTGGACGGCCTTGCCGGTCAGTTCGCAGGCGCGCGACATGGGGTCACCTTTCAAGCGTCGAAATGGCCGCCGCGGAGCGCCGTCGGATGGAACCGACGCGATCATCTTCCACGAGGCATGGTCGGAAATCGAACCGTCCAATAATCCAGGCCTCCGCTTTCGTCAACCCGCTCGCCATCGGCCGTTCACGAAAGCGCGACTCGAACGACTGATTTTGGCCCTGTTCCCAAGGTGGCGAACATGGCACGACAGGGGACGACGACCGTCCGTACCATTAGAACCGGCAGGCGTTCGCCTGTACAGAGGACGGTTTCGCCCGTGCGACGGGCGCCGATGGAGAGACGCCATGACCCAATCGAAGCGGTTACCGTGGCGTGCGCTGTGCGCTTTCGGTCTTCTCGCCTGCGCATGGCCGGTGCTTGCTCCCGGCATGGCCAAGGCCGAGCAGCTTACCTCGCGCTACAACGTCTCGCTGATCGGCCTGCCCGTCGGCCGCGCGTCCTTCGACACTACCATTTCCGAAGGCAGGTACTCCGTGAAGGGCACCCTCGCTTCCGCAGGTCTCGCCGACATCGTCTCGAAGACCAGCGGTTCGAGCTCCGTCGCCGGCACGATCAAGGGGGGCAAGCTCTACGCGACGCGCTACGGGCTCGACTATTCCAGCGACAAGAAGACCTATCGCAGC
>JACMIV010000130.1 GCA_014380965.1 Rhizobiaceae bacterium
CCGACTACGGCGCGTTCGTGGAACTCGAGCCCGGCATCGAAGGCCTCATCCACGTCTCCGAGATGTCCTGGACGAAAAAGAACGTCCATCCCGGCAAGATCCTGTCGACCACGCAGGAAGTCGAGGTCGTCGTCCTCGAGGTCGATCCGGTCAAGCGCCGCATCTCGCTCGGCCTCAAGCAGACGCTGCAGAACCCCTGGGAGGCGTTCCGCGACCATTTCCCCGTCGGCTCGATCGTCGAGGGCGAGGTCAAGAACAAGACCGAGTTCGGCCTCTTCATCGGTCTCGACGGCGACGTGGACGGCATGGTCCACCTCTCCGACCTCGACTGGAACCGTCCGGGCGAGCAGGTCATCGAGGAGTTCAACAAGGGCGACATGGTCAAGGCCCAGGTCCTCGATGTGGACATCGACAAGGAGCGCATCTCGCTCGGCATGAAGCAGGTCGGCGGCGATCCCTTCGTCACGGCGGCGGAAGCCGGCGAAATGCGCCGCGGGTCGATCGTCTCCTGCGAGGTCACCGCGGTCAATGACGGCGGTCTCGAGGTCAAGATCGTCGACACCGACCTCACCTCGTTCATCCGCCGGGCCGATCTCGCCCGCGATCGCGAGGACCAGCGTCCGGAGCGCTTCTCGGTCGGCCAGACCGTCGACGCTCGCATCACGCAGTTCGACAAGAAGGCCCGCCGCGTCGGCGTGTCGATCAAGGCCCTGCAGATCGCCGAGGAGAAGGAGGCCGTCGCGCAGTACGGCTCGTCCGACTCCGGCGCCTCGCTCGGCGACATCCTCGGTGCCGCCCTCAAGGGCCGCGACGAAGACGGCGAATAACCGTTCTCTGCATCAACCGGCGTGTTTCACGTGAAACACGCCGGCAGGACATGACAAGGCCCGCGGAGATCGCTCTCCGCGGGCCTTTTTCGTGGCGGTTGCTTGCGGTTCAAAGATCGTCGCGTGTCGAAGCCTCGCCGCCTTTGCGCATCCGCTCCTGCGGGGCCTCGTCCTTCCGAGCGTCCCGGCTGGCTTTCGGCTGCGGCTCCGGTTCCTTGCTCGGACCCTTGTGCGACGGCCCTTGGTTCTGCGCCTCCATCGGCGTCACCGCACCGTCGTCGGTCACGGTCTTGTCGTCTGGGTTCATGACGCCGTCCCTCCCAAGGTTTGCGTCTCGTCGAGACGCAAGTCCGGCACCGAAGGTTCCAGGTCCCAGGCCTGAGGTTAACGATCCGCTTTCTCAGGACGGCCTTTTCTACCGGATCGCCCGTTAACGACCGATTCAGCGGAACCGATGCACGATCGGCTGTCTTGAAGCTTGCGTCTTCCAGACGTGAGACGCGATGATGCCGGACGGAGCCCGGTGCCCCCGCCGGCATCGCAGGGACTACGACAGGGACGAAGACGAGAGACGGCATGGACTTCTCCCAGATCCTCGACGGCATCATCCGCCCGGCCAAGGCCGAAGAGACCCCCTGGCGCGCCGAGGGCGCCGGCCGCTCGCCGGAGTTTTGGCAGGTGCTGGAGCGGATCGGCGACGCCCCCCCGGTCAGCGACCAGGCATTGAAGGACGCCTACTTCGCCGAGGATTTCAAAGCCGCTGCCTCTTCCGCGCGCGAGGAAGCCGCGCGCGAGGAGCCGACGGAGGAACCGCTCAGCGTCGATCCGGACGACATCGCCTACGAGCTCGGCCTGTCCGACGTCGTCTCGCTCGAGGAGCTTTCGACCCTGCGCCGCCGTTTCGCGATGCTGAACCATCCCGACCGCACCACGTCCGAGCAGCGCGAGCGCGCGACGACGCGGATGACGCTCGCCAACGCGATGATCGACGCGGCGGCGCGGCGACTGTCGCGGTGAAGCATGTCCTCGATCGATCGGACGGCCACGCGGTTCCGCGGACCTTTCGAACCTGCTAGCCTCATCCGCATGAACGTCCACAACCGATCCGCCTTTGCCGGCACGGCCGACGATTTCCTGCGCTGGAACGAAGGGCGCGAGGGGAAGCGTGAGTTCGTGGACGGGAGGGTGACCGAAATGATGGTCGGCGTGTCGAGGCATCACATCACGTTGGCCTCGCGTCTTTCCATTCTCGTAGGCGGGCGCCTTCCAGGCGACGTCTATACCTTCGGGTCGGCGGACTTTGCCGTTCGGACCTCCCGCGGCATCCGCTATCCGGACTTCTTCGTCGACCATGCGCCGACCGCGACGAACGACCTCGCGGTTCAGAACGCCGTTCTCCTTGCGGAAATCCTTTCGCCGTCCTCACTCGCGCTCGACTTCGGGCCGAAGGCGGTGGAGTACATGGCGATTCCGTCGCTCCGCCATTACCTCGTCCTGTCGCAGGACGAGCCGCGCGTCTGGCTCTGGGATCGCGGCGAAGGCGGGTTCGCCGAGCCCGCTATGATCGACGGGGCCGATCGAACCGTGACGCTGTCCGCCTTCGATCTGACGCTCTCCCTCGCGGACCTCTATCGCGGCATCGCATGAAACGTCGTCTCGCTGTTACGCGGGTCCTGCCGATTTGCTACGGTGACAGCATGAACGTTCATCACCGATCCGCCTTTGCCGGCACGGCCGACGATTTCCTGCGCTGGAACGAAGGGCGCGAGGGGAAGCGTGAGTTCGTGGACGGGAGGGTGACCGAAATGATGGTCGGCGTGTCGATGGCGCATTGGAAACTCTGCACGCGGCTGAGTCGACTGATCGGCGATCGGCTCGACGATCTCGTCCATGCTTACGGAACGGCCGATTTCGGTGTCAGGACGCTCGCCGGGATTCGCTATCCGGATTTTCTCGTGACCGGAGCCGATGGCGACGGGCGTGACCTTGCCACGGACCGGCCTATCCTTCTTGCCGAAGTCCTCTCGCCGTCGTCGATGGCAGTCGATTTCGGGCCCAAAGCGGTCGAATACATCGCGATTCCGTCGCTCCGCCATTACCTCGTCCTGTCGCAGGACGAGCCGCGCGTCTGGCTCTGGGATCGCGGCGAAGGCGGGTTCGCCGAGCCCGCTATGATCGACGGGGCCGATCGAAC
>JACMIV010000131.1 GCA_014380965.1 Rhizobiaceae bacterium
CCTCCGTCGCCCGATCCGGCCACGCGAGGCGTAGGCCCCCGACGAGCGCGCCGTCCACCCGAATCGCGTCCGGCCAGCCGATGGAGATGTCGAGCTGCGGCGGGGCATGGACGCTGAGCGCGTCGGCAAGGGCGTTGCCAGCGGCGTAGACGACGCGGCGGGCCAGGGCGAGCGGCTCCTCGGGCTCGAGCACGAGAGCGAATTCGGCGAGATGGAAGCGCCGCGCCCAGACGAGGGTGCCGGCTCCCGACGTCCCCGCGACTTCGCGCGCATGGGCGAAGGCGTCGACGGCCTCCCGCACCGTTCGCAGCGCGTAGGGCGGCGGCAGGCGAAGGTCGGGCATTGCCTGGGAAGGGCTGGAGGGGGGCATGATCACGCGGTTTCGGTTTGACTTCGGGCAGTTTACAATGGTTCTAGCCTTTGCGGCCAGCGCCGAACACCCCGACAGCGTCAACGAGGACCGTCCAGCCAGTGCCTTTCCTTGCAGCGGACGACCAGCCGCGACAGACCGCTCTTTCCGCTCTTTCCGCTCTTTCCGCCTTCGCCGTCTCCGAGCCGCCGGTGGTCACGCTGTCGAGCGACGGCGTCGTCCTCGTCCACGGCCCGAGCGAGGCGGCGATCGCGGCCGGCATCGCGCTGTCCGACCGGCTCGACGTGACGGTCATTGTGTCGGGCGGCGGCGATGTCGATATTCCCGAAGGGCTGGCCTTTCCCGTCGTTCACGGCCGCATCGTCTCGGCGTCCGGCCATTTCGGCGCCTATGAATGCGTCGTCGACGGCTTTGCCGAGACGAGAGGCGGTCCGGTCCGCGATGGCGCGGTGTCGCGATGCGACCTCATTATCGACCTTTCAAACGCGCCGGCGCTCTTCCCCGCCTTCGAGGCCCGGGACGGGTATTTCAAGATCGATCCGACCGACGGGGCTGCGCTGGCGCGCGCGCTGGAGGAGGCCGGCGATCTCGTCGGAGAGTTCGACAAGCCGAAATACGTCGCCTTCCGGCCCGAGCTCTGTGCCCATTCCCGCTCTTCGATCAAGGGCTGCACCCGCTGTCTCGACGCCTGCGCCATGGAGGCGATCCGCCCGCTCGGCGATGTCGTCTCGATCGATGCCATGGTCTGTGCGGGTTGCGGGAATTGCGCCGCCGTCTGCCCGACGGGCGCTGCCTCCTACACGGTTCCGTCGATCGACGAGCAACTCGGCCGCCTGCGCGCGATGATCCTCGCCTATCGCGCCGCCGGTGGTGCGGACGCCGTGGTGCTGATCCACGACGTCTCCGTCGGCCGCCCGCTGATCGAGGCGATCGGAGCGGCTCTCCCGGCGACGGTGCTGCCCTTCGAGGTCAACGAGATCAAGCAGGTCGGCATCGAAGTCTTCGCTGCTGCTCTTGCCTACGGGGTCTCCGGGGTCCGCCTGCTGACCCGGAAGGCACCGAAGAACGGCATCGCCACGCTGGCCGGGACGGTCGGCCTCGCCACGGCCTTCGCTGAGGCCCTCGGCTACGGGACCGGGGCCTGCGCGATCGTTCAGGCGGACATGCCTGACGACTTGCTGGCTGCGCTCGTCGCCTTGCCGAGGGGAACGCCGAGCCCGAACCCCTCGAGCTTCGCGCCGGTCGGCGCCAAGCGCGGGCTCCTGGAGTTCAGCCTGCGCACCCTGCACGAGGTCGCGCCTGCGCCCGTCGCTCTCGTGCCTCTGCCGGCGGGCGCCCCTTTTGGGGCTGTCCTGGTCGACACCGCGGGCTGCACGCTCTGCCATTCCTGCGTGACCGCCTGTCCGACGGGGGCGCTGTCGGCGGGAGAGGACCGCCCGATGCTGCGGTTCGCCGAGAACGCCTGCGTCCAATGCGGTCTCTGCGAAGCGACATGCCCCGAAAACGTGATCACGCTACGCCCGCAGCTCGACTTCGCCGCCTGGAACGCGCCGCGCGTGACGCTGAAGGAGGAGGAGCCGTATCCTTGCGTCCGCTGCGCCAAGCCCTTCGGCACCCGAAGCACGATCGAACGGGTGATCGCCAAGCTCGAGGGGAGCCACTGGATGTTCACCGGCGAGAACGCACGGCGGCTCGACGCCATCCGGATGTGCGAGACGTGCCGGGTCGAGGCCGCGCTGAACGAGGGCTTCGACCCCTATGCCGGCGCTGCGCGGCCACGCCCCCGCACGGCGGCCGACTACGCGGCGGCGGACGACGAGGCCTGAGCCTTTGAGCTCGGCGGTCGGATTCACTCCTTCGACGCCGTGGCCCGTTCGAGGAAGTCGACCAGCGCGTCCCGGCTCTCGGCCCGGGTGATGGTCTGCTCGGGCATCTTGGTGCCCGGCGTGTAGGCGTGGGGGCCGATCTCGAAGAGGCGCGCGATCGTCGCCTTGGTCCAGACGATGTCGTGCCCGGCAAAGGCCGGCGAATAGTCGTAACCGGGAAGCGTGGCGATGCGGCGGCCCATCACGCCGTGCAGCGTCGGACCGGCGCGCACGCCCTCGCTGGGCTGGAGCGTGTGGCAGGCGACGCAGGCGCGAAAGACCGCCGCGCCCGGATCGTCGCCATAGGCGGCCAGCGGATCGGCCTCCGCCAACAGCGCCCCATTCCCCAGATGCGCTCCGGTCTTGGTGTCCCAGCGCCGGACGAGGCGGTCGTTGCCGCCGGTCAGAAGGTCCGATGTGCCCGGCACGAAGGCGAGCGACCAGACCGGCATTCCGGGGCCGACGAGCGTTCGAAGGCGCTCCAGCGTGCGTGCGTCAAGGATCTGCACCGCGCCGCGAAGGCCGGAGGCGGCGATCCTCTGCCCGTCCGCCGAGACGGCGATCGCCGAAATCGGCGT
The DNA here is from genome assembly GCA_014380965.1 of Rhizobiaceae bacterium. Lineage (GTDB taxonomy): Bacteria > Pseudomonadota > Alphaproteobacteria > Rhizobiales > Rhizobiaceae > Plantimonas. The sequence continues at coordinate 2,814 of JACMIV010000131.1, forward strand.
CGGGGCGACCTCGATCTCCGCTGCGATGCTGCCATCGGAGGCCGAGACGATCCGCAGGCGACCGTCGCCGCCGCCCACGGCAAGACGCCCGTCACTCAGAACCGCAAGAGCGTTCAGCGGCGTTTCGAACGTCGTGACGCGGGCGGGCCCGCTGGCCGGCCAGAGGCGCAGCGTCGCGTCGTAGCCGACGGTCGCGATCTCGCCTGTGCCAAGGAAGCCGATTCCGTTGACGTTGCCTTGGTGGCCTTCGAAGACACGGACCTCGCCGGCTCCATCGAGTGGCCAGACTCGGGCGCTTCCGTCCCAGGCAGCGGATGCAAGCCGCGATCCGTCGGCGGAGAGCGCGAGCGCGACGACCGGCCCGCGATGACCTTCGAGGACACGCTCGGGCATGGCGCTTCCCGTCTTCCACAGCGCGATCCGCCCGTCGTCGCCCGCCGTCGCGAAACGCGGGCCCGACGGGAGGGGGCCTAACGGAAGAGGCCCGGGCAGGAAGATCACCGCATTGACCGAGCCGGCGTGGAAGCGGAAGACCTCATGGGCCGATCCCGTTTCGAGCGACCAGAGGATCGCCGTCGAATCGAAGCTGCCCGAGACCGCCGTCCGGCCGTCGATGGCGACGGAGAGGCCGCGAACGGGACCGCCATGGCCGCGAAGGTCGTCCGCGAAAACGGTGGCTGGTAGAAGAGCGAGGAGAAAGACGAGAGGGGCTGTCGGTTTCATGAGGACGAGTCTGCGGTCCGCCGCGAAGACGCGCAATCCTTTCGCCGCAAGGCAGGACGTCGCGTCGGCACCGTCGTGATCGGAAAGCTCGCTGCGGCAGGGCGCTTGCAATGGCGCGGCGACCGGGGAACATGGCGCGATGAGCACCGACTTCATCGCCCGCTGGTCGCGCCGAAAGCGCGGCACCGATCCTTCGCTTGCCGAACCGCAGGTGCTGCCGGCAAACGTTGCCGACGGCAGGGCGCCTGTCGTGGCCGAAGCCGACGGTGCATTCCATGACGTTGAAGGTCTGGAAGTCAGCACCAGCGAATCGCTGAACGAAGCAGCTTCTCTTTCACTCACCCCGGAAGAGCTCGCGGCGCTTCCCGATCCCGAAGAATTGACCGCCGCCTCGGACATCACCGGCTTTCTTCGCAGCGGTGTGCCGAGCGCCCTGCGCAACCGGGCGCTTCGGCGGATGTGGTCCGTCGATCCGGCGATTCGGGACGCCATCGGGGATGCCCGCGACTATGCCTGGGATTGGAACGTTCCAGGCGGTATGCCGGTCTCAGGCCCTATCTCATCCTCGATCGACATCGATAAGATGGTGCGCGGCATCTTCGGGGCCGACAAGGCGGACGAGGAGCCTGCGCCCGAGGCGGCACCGGCACCTGCGGTAGGCGAGACCGAACAGCCGGTGCTGGATGAGGCCCGAGACGTTGTCGCGCAGGTCCCAAATCCCGAGGCGCCGACGCCGGCGGAAGATATGAGCGCGGCAGGCCATCGCGTCGCGTCCGACATCGCCGAAGCTGCTCCCTCGCAGTCCGTGCGGTCGCGCCCCCTTCGGCATGGCGGTGCCCTGCCGGTCTGAAGCCTCGGTCTTCATTCGCAAATCGGCGCCATCCGTGTTTTGTGTTTGGAACCATTCAAAAAACAGTTGCATCGAACGCCCTCGGCTTTATCGTTCGCCGAATGAAGGCGGGGCTTGCCCGTTTCGTATTTTCGAGCTTGCATGGGGCATCGGCATTTGAGCCAGTACGTGAGCGACTCGGCTATCGCGCAAAGGGCCCTCGACGAGGAAATCACGCTTCCCGTCGGTTCGGCGCTTGCGGACGAGCGCGATCCCGTCGATCTGGCCCGATCGCATCTCTACGGAATGCTGGCCGTGCTCTTCGAGCGAGCGCCGACGGCAACGACTCTGGCTGCGCTCGCCGGCGTCGAGGGCGGGCAGGGCGATCTCGGCCTCGCCTGCCGCGCGCTCGCAGAGAAGGCCTCCGCCGCGGTGCCGGCCGCTCTGGAGCGCGAATATTTCGATCTCTTCATCGGCGTCGGACGCGGCGAACTCGTGCCCTACGGCTCCTATTACCTGACAGGCTTTCTGCAGGAAAAGCCGCTTGCGCGCCTGCGGCAGGACCTCGGCGAACTCGGGATCGAGCGCCTGCCCGGAACGACCGAGTTCGAAGACCACATCGCCACCGTCTGCGAGATCCTGTCGGGTCTTGCGGACGGGCGGTTCGGGACGCCGAAGGGGGCCGACGAGCGCTTCTTCGTACAGCACCTGCAGCCTTGGGGCGCCCGATTTTTCGCGGATGTGAGCGCCGCGAAGGCGTCGAATTTCTACAAACACGTCGCCGCCGTCGGACTGGCTCTGATGGCCATCGAGGCCGAGGCCTCGGTTCGGGCCGCGTGATGCGGCGGACGGCGCAACGAAACGATTCCGGGAGGAAACGACGATGACGGTGGATACAAGCGAGACCCTGGATCGCAGAAGCTTCCTTCGTTCCGCATCCGGCGTCGCGACGGTGGCCGCGGTGGCGATCGCGATCGCGCCGTCAATGGTGACGGAGGCGCAGGCCTACGATCCCGGCGAGGACGAGACGCGGGCGAAGTACCAGCCCGACGCCGCGGACGTTCAGGCCTTCTATCGGTCGAACGGCTACGAAACCCTGAAGGACAAGTGAGGCCGTCATGCTGACCAAGCGCAAGTCCGCCGCTGCCGGCGCCGCTCTGCCGTCCGTCGTTCCCTCCCTCGCCGCGGGAGCCGCTCGCGGCCTCGACCGCCGTGCCTTCCTGCGCAATTCCGGCCTCGCGGTCGGCGGCATCGCCGTGTTCGGGGCGATGGCTCCGGGCGCCGTGCGCAAGGCCGAGGCGATCAGCGCCCCAATGCCGGGCGTGCCGACCGTCATCAAGAAGAACATCTGCACCCACTGCTCGGTCGGCTGTACCGTCACGGCGGAAGTGCAGAACGGCGTCTGGACGGGTCAGGAGCCGAGTTGGGGCAGCCCGATCAACCGCGGCACGCATTGCGCCAAGGGCGCTGCGCTGCGCGAGATCGTCCACGGCGACCGTCGTCTCAAGTATCCGCTGAAGCTCGTCGACGGGGCGTGGCAGCGCCTCTCTTGGGAACAGGCGATCGCCGAGATCGGCGACAAGATGACGGAGATCCGCGAGACCTCCGGTGCCGATGCCATGTACATGCTCGGCTCGGCCAAGTTCACCAACGAGGGCGCCTATCTCTTCCGCAAGTTCGGCGCCTTCTGGGGCACCAATTCGGTCGACCACCAGGCCCGTATCTGCCACTCGACGACGGTCGCCGGCGTCGCCAACACCTGGGGGTACGGCGCACAGACAAATTCCTACAACGACATCCGCAACGCCAAGACCATGATCATCATGGGCGGCAATCCGGCCGAGGCCCATCCCGTCGCCATGCAGCATGTGCTGGCGGGCAAGGAGCTGAACCGGGCGAACATGATCGTCGTCGATCCGCGCTTCACCCGGACGGCCGCGCACGGCACCGAATACGTCCGCCTGCGCTCGGGCACCGACATTCCGGTGATCTGGGGCATCCTCTGGCACGTCTTCGAGAACGGCTGGGAGGACAAGGAGTTCATCCGCACCCGCGTCTACGGTATGGACGAGGTCCGCAAGGAAGTCGCCAAATGGACTCCGGAGGAGGTCGAGCGCGTCTCCGGCGTTCCGGGTGAGCAGTTGAAGCGCGTCGCCTATCTCTTCAGCCAGGAGAAGCCGTCGACGCTGATCTGGTGCATGGGCGCGACGCAGCACACGGTCGGCACGGCGAACGTCCGCGCCTACTGCACGCTGGTGCTCGCCACCGGCAATATCGGCAAGCCCGGCACCGGCGCCAACATCTTTCGCGGCCACACCAACGTGCAAGGGGCGACCGATCTCGGCCTCGACGTCACCTCCCTGCCGCTCTACTACGGTCTCGCAGAGGGCGGCTGGAAGCATTGGTCGCGCGTCTGGGAGGTCGAATACGACTATCTCCAGAGCCGCTTCGACGAAGTGCCGGCCAAGGGCGGGCGCAAGCCCCGCACCCGCAAGGAGAACATGGAGACCCCCGGTCTCACCTCCACGCGCTGGTTCGACGCCGTCACTTTGCCGGAAGAAGACATCGACCAGCGCAGCGCGCTCCGCGGCATGTTCGTCATGGGCCATGGCGGCAACACCGTGACGCGCATCCCCGAGATGATGAAGGCGCTCGGGAAGCTCGAGCTCCTCGTCGTCGCCGATCCGCATCCGACGACCTTCGCGGCGATCGAGGGACGGCGCAACGGCACCTATCTCCTGCCGATCGCGACCTCGCTCGAATGCGACGGCACCCGCACCGCTTCCAACCGCTCGATCCAATGGGGCGAGAAGATCGTGGAACCGGCCTTCGAATCGCGCACAGACTACGACGTGATCTACGATTTCGCGGAAAAGTTCGGCTTCGCCGACCAGATGTTCAAGAACATCGGCCGCGTGGACGGCAAGGTGGTCGCCGAGGACGTGCTGCGCGAGATCAACCGCGGCGGGTTCTCGACCGGCTATTGCGGCCAGTCGCCCGAGCGGCTGAAGGCGCATATGCGCAACCAGGACAAGTTCGACCTCGTCACGCTCCGCGCTCCCGCCGACGATCCGGAAGTGGGCGGCGACTACTACGGACTGCCCTGGCCCTGTTGGGGAACGCCGGAGATGAAACATCCGGGTTCGCCCATCCTCTACCGCACGGACATCTCGGTCTGGGAGGGCGGCGGCACGTTCCGCGCGCGCTTCGGGGTCGAGCGGAACGGACAGACGCTGCTGGCGGAGGATTCCTTCACGAAGGATTCTGATCTGACGGACGGCTATCCCGAGATCAATTTCGGCATCCTGAAGAAGCTCGGCTGGGACAGGGACCTGCGGCCCGCCGAGCTCGCGACCATCCAGCGCGTCGGCGGCGAAAAGCCGGACGCGGTGAGTTGGGCGACGGATCTGTCCGGCGGCATTCAGCGCGTCTGCATGGATCACGGCATCATGCATTACGGGAATGCCAAGGCGCGCGTCGTCGCCTGGAACCTGCCCGATCCCGTGCCGGTTCACCGCGAGCCGATCTACTCGGCGCGGCCCGACCTCGTCTCACAATATCCGACGCGGCCGGACGAGATGCAGTTCCGCATTCCGAACATCGGCTTCTCCGTCCAGAAGGCGGCGGTCGACACCAACGTCTTCCGCAATTTTCCGATCATCCTGACATCGGGACGCCTCGTCGAATACGAAGGCGGCGGCGAGGAGACGCGGTCGAACAAGTGGCTGGCCGAGCTCCAGCAGGACATGTTCGTCGAGATCAATCCCGTGGATGCCGCCTCTCGCGGCGTTGCGGACGGCAGCTATGTCTGGGTGTCGGGCGCCGAAAATGCCGCGAAGACGCGGGTCAAGGCGCTCGTCACGGAACGCGTCGGACCCGGCGTCGCCTTCATGCCGTTCCACTTCTCCGGCCATTACCAAGGGGCGGACTGGCGCAAGCATTATCCGGCGGGCACCGATCCGATCGTCCTCGGCGAATCCGTCAACACCATCACGACCTACGGCTATGACCCGGTGACGGGCATGCAGGAAACCAAGGTCGTGCTCTGCCAGATCGCAGCGGCGTAAGGGAGGCTCTACCAACATGGCCCGTATGAAGTTTCTCTGCGATGCGGACCGCTGCATCGAATGCAATGCCTGCGTCACCGCTTGCAAGAACGAGCACGACGTTCCCTGGGGCATCAACCGCCGCCGGGTCGTCACGCTGAACGACGGCAAGCCGGGCGAGCGCTCGGTCTCGATGGCCTGCATGCACTGCACCGACGCGCCCTGCGCGGCGGTGTGCCCGGTGGACTGCTTCTTCACGACGGCCGACGGCGTCGTCCTTCATTCGAAGGATCTGTGCATCGGTTGCGGCTATTGCTTCTACGCCTGCCCCTTCGGCGCGCCGCAGTATCCGCGGGTCGGCAATTTCGGCTCGCGCGGCAAGATGGACAAGTGCACCTACTGCGCCGGCGGTCCCGAAGCCGACAGCTCGGAAGCCGAATACGCGAAATACGGCAAGAACCGCCTGGCCGAAGGCAAGCTGCCGATGTGCGCGGAGATGTGTTCGACGAAGGCGCTGCTCGCGGGCGACGGCGAGATCATCGCCACGATCTACAAGGAGCGCGTGGCGCGACGCGGCTACGGGACGGGCGCCTGGGGCTGGCAGACGGCCTATCAAGAAACCGTGCAGACCTGATCGGGGCGGATGCCATGAAGACCTCCACGCTCTTCGCGCTCGGCGCTCTCGCGTTGTCGATCGTCGTCACCCCGTCCTTGGCGCAGGAGGTCAACGGTCCGGGCGGCGTGCCGACGCAGGCGACGACCGATCCGAGCGGCCAGAACCCGACGGCCGCCGCGCCGACGGAGGCCGAACTTCTGAATGCGCTGCAAGGGGGGCGTATCCAGGGCCGCGTCTCGATCCCCGACGGGAAGGCAGCGGTGCTGGAGCAGCCGGAGGGTCGCGACTATCGCAGCTTCCGCGAGGGTTGGCTTCCCTGGATCGGCGGTCTTGCCATTCTCGGCATGATCCTGGCTCTTGCCGCCTTCTACTTCACCCGCGGGCGCATCCTCACCGAGACCGGTCCCGAGACGGGGCGCAAGATCCTGCGCTTCGGCTTTGTCGAGCGGCTGAACCACTGGATGACGGCCTCGGCCTTCATTCTTCTGGCGCTGACAGGTCTCAACTACATCTTCGGCAAGCGTCTGATCGCGCCTCTCGTCGGCGCGGACGCGTTCGCGGCGATGAGCCAATGGGCGAAGTACATCCACAACTACGTGTCCTGGGCCTTCATCGTCGGCCTCGTCGTCATGATCCTCGTCTGGATCAAGGACAACATTCCCGATCGGACGGATGTTCGCTGGGTCAAGGAGTTCGGAGGGTTCGTCGGCGACAGCCATCCGCCGGCCCGGCGCTTCAATGCCGGGCAAAAGGTGGTCTTCTGGTCCGTCGCGCTCGGTGGCCTCGCGCTGTCGGCGACCGGGATCGTCATGATGTTCCCGTTCTCGCTCCTCGACATCAACGGCATGCAGACGGCGCAGTACATCCACGCGACCGTCGGCGTTCTGCTGATCGCGGTCATGATCGCGCATATCTACATCGGCTCGCTCGGCATGCAGGGCGCCTACGACGCCATGGGCAGCGGCGAGGTCGACCTCGGCTGGGCGAAGACCC
>JACMIV010000132.1 GCA_014380965.1 Rhizobiaceae bacterium
CACATGACGGGGCTCTTCACCGGCCGGCCCGGCGCGCGGCGCTGGCGCCAGACGCTGTCGGACGCCGGCAGCCGGCGCGATGCAGGGCCGGAACTGTTCTTCGAGGCGCTGGCCAATGTCGATCTCGACGCGCCGGTGCGGGCAGCAGCCTGAGCGTCAATCGGTCAGGGTCAGCCGCTCGCCGCGGAAGTCGAAGGAGGAGAGCGTCCCGAGGAAGCTCATGCCGAGGAGGCTGAGGCCTCCTCCGTCCTGGTCCATGACCGCTGCGTCGACATTCTCACGCTCGATGTCGCCGATCCTGACATGGGCCAGCGTGATCGGGGCCGAGCGCGCTACGCCATTCGCAGTCATGACACGGGAGGTGAAGGCGAGGTTCTCCGTATCGATGCCGATCGCCTGCGCCGCCGTGCGGTCGAGCGCGACGACGGATGCGCCGGTGTCGACGAGGAACTCGATGGGGCGCCCGTTCACTTCCGCCGCGACGTGGAAGTGTTCGTCGTTCTGTCGCATGACCTGGAACTGCGTGCCGTTCGAGCCGGAGACGGCGATGGCGTGGCCGGGGACGAGTTCGGCCATGATGCGGTCGCCGACCTCGCGAAACTCGCCGCGATAGGCGTAGAGGCCGACGAGGACGATAAAGAGCGTCGCGTAGATCGCGATCGCCTTCAGGGCACCGGAAAAATTCGAGCGGAAGACGAAGACGAGGCTGGAGGCGCAGGCAAGCGCCCAGACGCCGATGTAAGCGCCCTCGGCAAAATCGCCTTCGTTCATCCCGCCGACCATGCCGTCGTCGTTGAGCATCAGGACGCCGACGATGATTGCGATCGCGGCGAGGACAATGAGAAGCAAGCCGTTGCCGCGCATCGCGGTCAGGCCTCGTGCGTCGCGAAGACGGCGAGGCTCATCGCTTGTGGTGGCGCCTCCGAGAGCAGGGCAAGGCGGGCGGGAAGGCCTGATATCACGAGCTTGCGGTGTTCGGGGCTGTAACCCATCCACCCGCCGATCTCCTCGACGGTGCGTCCGCAGCCGAGGCAGAAGCCGCTCTTCGGCTCGATCACGCAGACTTTGGTGCAGGGACTTTCGATGGTCATGGGCTTCCAGATCGTGCCGACGGCGGGCGCCGCGTCTCCGCCACGATGTAAGGATTTCGGTCGAGGCCGCAAGCGCGGCGGCGCTTCCCGGCTCACGCCACCTCGTTGAAGGCCGGCATCACTTCGAGCACCCGGGCGTGCGGGAAGACGGCGATCGCCTCCGTTCCCTCGCCGAGGCGAGAGGTCAGCACGAGCTCGCCGTCGTGGATGGCGACGAGGGCCTGGACGATCGGCAGGCCGAGGCCGGTGCCCTGTTCGGCGCTCTTGATGGCGTTCGATCCCTGGCCGAATGAAGAGAGGACGAGGGCGATCTCGTCTTCGGGAATGCCCGGACCGTCGTCCCGCACGGAGACGTATTGGCCGCCGCCGGCCGTCCAGCCGACCCGGACGACGATCGTGCCGCCGCGCGGCGTGAACTTCACGGCGTTCGACAGAAGATTCAGGATCACCTGGCGCAGCGCCCGTTCGTCGGCCCAGAGCTGGGGCAGCTCCGGCTCCAGCTGGATCTTCAGCGCGATCCCCTTCGCCTCGCTCTTCAGCTGCACGAAGCCGAGGCAGTCGCGCGCGATCTGCGGCAGCTCGACCGCCTCCTCGTTCAGCGCATAACGCCCGGCCTCGACGCGCGAGAGGTCGAGGATCTCGTTGATGAGGTCGAGGAGATGCTGGCCCGAGACGTGGATGTCGTTGACGTATTCCTTGTACGTCGCGTTGCCGACCGGGCCGAGGATTTCGTTCGAGATCACCTCGGAAAAGCCGAGGATCGCATTGAGCGGCGTGCGCAGCTCGTGGCTCATCGTGGCGAGGAAGCGGGACTTGGCCATGTTGGCGTCCTCCGCCCGCCGCCGCGCCTCGTCGGAGGCGATGCGCGCGGTCTCGAGCTCGGCGATGAGCTCGTCCTTCTCGGCCTGGTGCCGCATGCGTTCGATCGTCGTGCGGCGAAGATGTTCGGCGACGATCGCAAACAGCGGGATCGAACCTAGGACGATCGCCGGCATCGCGAAGGAGAGGGGCTCGGGCTCGGCGGCGATGCGGGCGGCGAGCACCGCAGCGAGCGGCACGAAGGCGACGGCGACGACGCCCCGGAGCGTCGAGGAAATCATCGCCGTCAGCGCGACGGCAAGGAGGAGGACGGAGAACTGGAAGATCTCGAAGCGTAGATGTCCGCAGGCGTCGCAGCCGAGGCTTGCAAGAAGCGCCCAGCCGAGGCCGGCTGCGCCGTGGCCGAAGAGGAAGACGCGGCGCCAGCGCAAGGCGTCGGAGCGCTCGTCCGCTCGGCCATGGAACTGTCTGACGATGGCGAAGAGGAGGCCGTAGCCCAAAAGCGAGACGGCAGCCCAGGCCAGCGCCGTCACCCACCCCGAGAAGACGGAGATGCCGAAGCCGGTGAGGAGGATCGGCAGCGGCAGGGCGACGGCGGCCGACCGCAACACCTCCGCATGCTGGACGAGGAGCTCGCGCGCAAACAGCGGCGACAACCCCCGCGGCGTCACCAGCCGCTCGCGCGCAGTGCGTAGCGTCTTCGAGAGCTCGGCGTCGCGGACGGGACGACGGCCCCCGGCCATCGTCTTGTCGTAACTGGGTGGGGCTGCGACGGACATGGGAAGGGGTTCGATCGATCCGCGACGGATGGAGGAAAAGCATCTTCATCCTCTTTCCGAAAGCTTAAAAAAATACCTTAAGCAAAAGCGAAAATTAGCCTTGATGCGCAGGGATTTGCGGTTGCCTGCCCAAGGCTGCGACGATCGGCGGACGGGTTTGGACCGGCGGCAGGCCTCGTCCCGATCCTCGGCGGCGAGCGCCCTCTTTCGCCCTCTCCCGGCATCACGCTACAACCCTCTTCGCAAACCCGCGCGGCTCCGTCGCGGTGATCGGGGCAGGGGACGAGGTCATGAAACTGTTCGATGGAGGCCTCGCGCCAAATCCCCGCCGTGTCCGGGTCTTCCTCGCCGAGAAGGGAATCGACGTGGTGCTGGAGCCGGTCGACATGGCGGGCTTCGGTCACAAGGACGAACCGGTGACCGCCCGCAACCCGTTCCAGCGGCTCCCGGTTCTCGAACTCGATGACGGGCGCTGCCTCACCGAATCGGTCGCCATCTGCCGCTATTTCGAGGAGCTCCATCCCGAGCCGCCGCTCTTCGGCATCAGCGCCTTCGAACGCGCCAAGGTGGAGGAGTGGAACCGGCGGTTGGAGCTCTACCTCCTCGCGGCCGTCGCCGCCGCCTTCCGCCATCTCCATCCCGCGATGAAGGAATGGGAAGTTCCGCAGGTTGCCGAATGGGGCGAGGCGAACAAGCCGAAGGCGCTCTCCTTCCTCGCGATCTTCGACGCGCATCTCGCCGACCACCGCTATGCCGCGGGCGACGGCTATTCGATCGCCGACATCACCGGCATGATCGGGATCGATTTCATGAAGCCGGCGCGGATCGTCCTGCCGGAGGGGCTGTCGAACGTGCGCCGCTGGTATGGCGAGGTCTCCGCCCGGCCGAGCGCGAAGGCCTGACGGCACGGGCCTTCAGAATCGCTGACGCCGCCGCCCGAGCTGCTATAAGGACGGGCGAAGGCGTGGAGAAGACAGCGACGATGGACCGGCTCGACAAGAAGATTTTGAGGCTTCTCCAGGAGGATGCGACGCTTGCCGTCGCCGACGTCGCCAAGCGCGTCGGCCTGTCGACCACGCCGTGCTGGCGGCGGATCCAGAAGCTCGAGGAGGAAGGCGTCATCCGCGGCCGCGTCGCCGTGCTCGACCCGACCAAGATCAACCTGCGCGTCACGGTCTTCGTGTCGATCCGGACCAACTCCCATTCGAACGAATGGCTGAAGCGTTTCTCCGAGGTCGTCGGCGATTTTCCGGAGGTCGTCGAGTTCTACCGCATGAGCGGCGACGTCGACTACCTCCTGCGCGTCGTCGTGCCGGACATCGCTGCCTACGACGCCTTCTACAAGCGATTGATCGCCCGGATCGAAATCCGCGACGTGTCGTCTTCCTTCGCCATGGAGCAGATCAAGTACACGACCGAAATGCCGCTCGACTACATCGCCTTCGACAAGGAGCCGCGGGAGGCGTGAGCCTCCCAGCCTCCATCGTTCCGCCTCAGCGCTCCAGCCGCGCCAGCAAGGACGAGGTGTCCCAGCGCTTGCCGCCCATCGTCTCGATCTCGGCATAGAACTGGTCGATCAGCGCGGTGACGGGAAGCGAGGCGCCGTTGCGGGCCGCCTCGTCGAGGCAGATGCCGAGGTCCTTGCGCATCCACTCGACGGCAAAACCGAAATCGTATTTGCCGGCATCCATCGTCTTGTGGCGGTTCTCCATCTGCCAGGAGCCGGCGGCACCCTTCGAGATGACGTCGACGACGCCCGGGATGTCGAGGCCAGCCTTCTTGCCGAAGGCGATCGCCTCGGAAAGACCCTGCACGAGACCGGCGATGCAGATCTGGTTCATCATCTTTGTGAGCTGGCCGGAGCCCGCCGGACCCATCAGCCCGACCATCCTGGCATAGGCGGAGATCACCGGCTGTGCGGCATCGAAGGCTGCCGCCTCGCCGCCGACCATGACGGTGAGCGCGCCGTTCTCGGCGCCGGCTTGACCGCCGGAGACGGGCGCGTCGAGAAAGTGGAGGCCTTTCTCGCGCGCCGCCGCATCGAGCTCGCGGGCGAGGAGGGCAGAGGCGGTGGTGTAGTCGATGAGGGTCGCGCCGGGCGCCATGCCGGCGAAGGCGCCGTCCGCGCCGAGGATGACGGAGCGCACGTCGGCGTCGTTGCCGACGCAGGAGAAGACGAAGTCCGCCCCCTCGGCTGCCTCGCGCGGGGTGCGGGCCGCGGTGCCGGAGAAGGCTTCGGCCCAAGCTTCCGCCTTGGCGAAAGTGCGGTTGTAGACAGTGACGTCGTGTCCGCCCTTCATCTTCAGATGTCCGGCCATCGGGTAGCCCATGACCCCGAGCCCGATGAATGCGACCTTCGCCATGATGCCATTTCCCAGTGCCGACCCGGTCGCGGAGTGCAGCCGAATTCCAATTGTCTGGCCAGACGTAGACGGCTTTGCCAGGCGGTCAATCTTTTTCGGCCGTTAGGGCCGGCGTTAGATGCCGCGAGGCGACAAGAACCGTCGCTCTGAAGCCAACTCCATTCGCTACCGCTTCAAATGTCGAATCAGCCGCTTCTCCGCGACCGCGGTGAGGTTTCGCAGGACCTCGACGATGGCGAGGTAGAACAGCGCCGCCCAGATGTAGGTCTGGAAGTCGAAGGTGCGCGAATAGGCGCGTCGCGTCTCGCCGAAGAGGTCGTAGACGGTGATGATGGCCACGATGGCCGAGGCCTTGATCATCAGGATGATCTCGTTGGCATAGGGGCGCAGCGCGACGATCATCGCCTGCGGCAGGATCACCTTCCAGAAGATGAGGACCGGCGACAGGCCGAGCGAGCGCGCGCCCTCCCATTGCCCGCGGGCGACGCTCTGGATCGCGCCGCGCAGGATTTCTGCCTGATAGGCGGCCGAGTTCAGCGAGATCGCGAAGATCGCGCAGTACCAGGCCTCGCGGAAGAACCACCAGAGGCCGATCGACTCGAAGAAGCCGCGGAACTCGCCGAACCCGTAATAGACGAGGAAGATCTGCGCGATCAGCGGCGTGCCGCGGAAGAAGTAGACGAAGGCGAAGGAGAGCCCGCGCGGTATGGCCTTCTTCGACATCCTCCCGAATGCGATCGGGATCGAGAGAAGGGCACCGAGGACGAAGGAGACGAGGACGAGGGACACCGTCGTCCAGAGGCCGCGCAGATAGAGCGGGCCGTAGCGCGCCATCAGCTCCGGGTTCCAGGCGCTGACGAGATAGTAGACGAGGCCGAGGCCGGCGAGGACCCAGAAGCCGAGGGCGATCCTGCCGCCCGGGCCGAAGCGCGGCGGGACGACGGCAGGGCGCGC
>JACMIV010000133.1 GCA_014380965.1 Rhizobiaceae bacterium
CGCAGGCCTTGCCGCCGCATCGGCCGCCGCTTCCTCTTCCGGCGAGGCTGGCTGGCGCCTTCGCGAGGCTGCTAAGGCAGCCCCCGCCGCCCCTCCGGCCCGGTCGCTCACCTTCTTCGAGCGACTGCGCGAGGGTCTCGCCCGCTCCTCCGATCAGCTTTCCGGCTCGATCACCGCGCTCTTCACCAAGCGCCGGCTCGACGACGAGACGCTGCAGGATTTCGAGGACGTGCTTCTCCAGGCCGATCTCGGCGTCGAAACGGCGTTGCGCATCACGAATCGTCTGTCCGAAGGCCGCTTCGGCAAAGAGATCACCGGGGATCAGGTGAAGACGATCCTCGCCGACGAGGTGGAGGCGACACTGCGCCCTGTCGCCCTGCCGCTCGAACTCGACCTTGACAAGAAGCCGCATGTCATCCTGGTGGTCGGCGTCAACGGTACGGGCAAGACGACGACGATCGGCAAGCTCGCGGCCAAGCTCACCCGCGGCGGCCTGAAGGTCACGCTCTGCGCCGGCGACACGTTCCGCGCCGCGGCCGTCGAACAGTTGAGGATCTGGGGCGAGCGAACCGGCTCCGAGGTCGTCGCCAAGGCGACCGGCGCGGACGCCGCCGGCCTTGCCTTCGAAGCCTACGACCGCGCTGTCGAGAACGGCTCCGACGTCCTCATCATCGACACCGCAGGCCGGCTCCAGAACAAGACGGAGCTGATGGCCGAACTCGAGAAGATCGTCCGCGTCCTCCAGAAGCGCGAGCCGGACGCCCCGCACACGGTCCTCCAGACGCTGGATGCGACGACCGGGCAGAACGCCCTTTCCCAGGTCGAGATCTTCCGGAACGTCGCCGGCGTCAATGGCCTCGTCATGACCAAGCTCGACGGCACCGCGCGCGGCGGCATCCTCGTCGCCATCGCCGCGAAGTTCCGCCTGCCGGTCTACTTCATCGGCGTCGGCGAGGGGATCGACGATCTCGAACCGTTCAAGGCGCGGGATTTCGCGCTGGCCATCGCCGGGAAGGCGTGACGATTGCTACGCTTCAGCGAGCGTTGGCGATCTTGTCTTTGGCCGCTTGGGCAAGAAGCCGCTGCGTCCTCCCGGAAACGTTCTCGCCGCCGCATCGATCTCGTCGAGGAGATCTCCATCAATCGACACGTTGACGCGCTGCGTTTTCCTGCCTGGAATGAAGGCCGGAACGGTTGCGACGACAGCGCCATCAAAGTCGACGGCGAATTCCGGATCGGCGCGAAGGTCGTCCAGACCACGAGGAACCGGAATGACGTCGCCGTCCTCCAGCATGGAGGCGATATGCATGTTCAGCGCCTCCGTTCCCTGCGCGAGGGTTTCGTCCAGGCCTTCGCCCCCGCTGATGCAGCCAGGAAAATCTGGGAAGGAGATGCCGTAGCATGCAGCTTCCTGGTGGATCAGCGCGACGACACGCATGGTCCAACTCCTGCTTGCCCGATCCAATCGGCTTGACGGTATATCGCGCGCAGCGTCCCAATCGGAACGGTATCGACGGGATGGGTGACCGTGATCTTGCCGAGCTTCGATGGGTGCTTGAAATGATGATGGTCGCCAACGGCTTTGACGAAGATCCTGCCGTCGCTCTCCACCATCTTGATGACTTGACGGCTCGAAAGACTCTTCGTCATCGCCCTCCCGCAGTGTGTATAAATATACACACGAACCCCACCTCGATCCAGACCGCGTACCCGCTCCCATCGGGCTTTCAACTTATCCTTGGCGAGTGCTCGCAAAGAACTGATTTCGATCGGAGGGCTGATGGTGTAGAGGCGCGGCAGCAACCCCACATCCGTCGCCTTCCGATCTTACTGAGGCGAGGAAAGGAACATCTGCCATGGCCGACCACCTCATCGAAGACGCCCCGAACGCCCCCGGGCAGAAGGAGATCAACCCGCTCCTGAAGTTCGCGCTGGAGCTCGGGCCGCTCGTCGTGTTCTTCTTCGCCAATTCGCGGGGCGAATGGCTCGCCGGTCAGTTCCCCGCACTTGCGGAACTCGGCGGTCCGCTCTTCATCGCAACCGCCCTCTTCATGGTGGCAACCGTGATCGCGCTGTCGGTCTCCTGGGCATTGACGCGCACGCTCCCGATCATGCCGCTCGTCTCGGGCTTCTTCGTCGTCGTCTTCGGCGCGCTGACGCTTTGGCTGCAGAACGAGACCTTCATCAAGATGAAGCCGACGATCGTCAACGCGCTCTTTGCGACGATCCTCCTCGGCGGCCTCCTCCTCGGCCGGCCTCTCCTCGGCTACGTCTTCAACCAGGCCTTCAAGCTCGACGATGCCGGCTGGCGCAAGCTGACCTTCCGCTGGGGCGTCTTCTTTTTGGTGATGGCCGTCGTCAACGAGGTCGTCTGGCGCAATTTCTCGACCGAGTTCTGGGCCGGGTTCAAGGTCTGGGCGACGATGCCGATCACCATGGCCTTCATGCTCTTCCAGATCCCGCTGCTGCAGCGCCACGCGACCGAACCGTTGATCAAGGACTATACCGGCGGCAAGAAGTGACGGACGCAGCGAGACGGGCGGCCCGCCGCGCGGGGATGACGCTGCGGTGACATCGCGGGCAGAACCATTGCCATCGGCGGGAGGCGTTCCGATATCGGACCCGACCCCGTTTCAACAGGCAAGGATTCCGGCATGCTCGACGTTCAGAAACTTCTCGGCCAGTTCCTCGGCGCAGGCCAGGCCGGCGGGCTCGGCAGCCAGTTCCCGGGCAGCTCGCAACCCAGCCGGTCGGCCGGCTTCGGATCGGGTGGCGTCGGCTCGGGCGGAGGCGGTCTTCAGGACCAGATCGGCGGGCTGATCCGCACGCACGGTGCCTCAGCTCTTTCGGGCGGGCTCGTCGGCGGACTCGCCTCCCAGCTCTTCAAGGGCAAGGGGCTTGGCAAGGGCGTCGGCAAGATGGGCGGCTCCGCGCTGAAGCTCGGCGGCGCGGCAATCGTCGCGGGCCTCGCCTACAAGGCCTACCAGACGTACCAGCAGAACAACCAGGGCCGCCCCGCCCTCCCCGGCGCCGCCCCGCTGCCGAAGCTCTCCGCGCCGACCCGGGCGGACGAGATCCCGACGCCGGCCGGAACCGCCTTCCTGCCGGACGGGGAGGAGGATGCGCGCGCGCGCCTGATGCTGTCGGCCATGATCGCGGCGGCGAAGGCCGACGGCTATATCGACGCCGGCGAGCAGCAGGCGATCTTCGGCCGCATCGCCGAGCTCGATCTCGATGCGGAGGAGAAGGGCTTCGTCATCGACGAGATGCAAAAGCCCCAGTCGGTCGACCAGCTCGTCGCGGCGGCAAGGACGCCGGAGGCCGCGATCGAGGTCTACACGGCCTCGGTGCTCGCCATCGACCCGGATCATCCGGCCGAGAAGGCCTATCTCGACATGTTGGCCGCGCGGCTGAACCTTCCGGAAGAGTTGACGCGGCAGATCCGCGCGACGGCCGACGAGGTCGCTGCAGCCTGATCGGGACGGCGGCTTCGGTGGAGCAAGACTCCGCCGATGCATCGTGTCACGCTACTCAGAACTCGCCGACGGGCAGCGCCTGCCCGTCCGGCATCCTGTCCCCGGCCGCGCCGACCGGATTGCCGAAAGGCAACGGCGGTGCCCCGGCCTCGGCCTCGGCATCGTGGCGAAGCGCCCAATGGACCGAGGGAAAGGCGAGGTCGCCCCAGGGGATGTCGGAGGCGGCGAAGAAGCCGACCTCGAGGCTCTCCGGTCCCGCTGCGATCCCCGGTTCGGCAAGGGTCGCGCGATAGATGAGCTGCACCTGGCTGATCCGCGGCACCGCGTAGATGGCGAGCAGCCTCTCGATCGAAAGCTTTGCCCGCGCCTCCTCGAACGCCTCCCGGCGCGCGCCCTCCTCCGGCGTCTCGCCGAGCTCCATGTAGCCGGCCGGAATCGTCCAGAACCCTTCGCGAGGCGCGATGGCACGGCGGCAAAGCAGGATCTTTCCCTCGTGCCGGACGACGGAGCCGACCACGATCTTCGGGTTCTCGTAGGCGACGAAGCCGCAGGCATCGCAGACCTTGCGCGCCACGCTGTCGTCGTCGGGGATGCGGAGGGTAAAGGCCGGGGAGATCATGGGGTCAGATATAATCCTCATGATTCATCTCCTCATGCAAAATTCTGACGATGATGAGGTCGTCGCCCTCGATCAGAAAGAAGATAAAAGCGGAGTCCACGCGCTGCTTTCGAAGTCCGCTCGACACATGCACGGCGGGTCTTCCTCGTAACCGGCCCGTGCTCAAGGCGTCGCAGCAATGTTCAATTTTTCGGATGTACGACGTCGCTTGAGCCCTGCCGAACCGTCTCCTGCCATGGAGGGATATCTCGCGGGGATCGCGGAGCGAACCTCCGCTGACGATGAGCTTCATTCCTCTGCTTCTGCATCCGCATCGATTTCATCGTAGAGATCCTGGAAGTCGAAGCCCGTGACGAGCCCGCTGGAATCTCCATCGCTGATGGCCTTGCGCAGAAGCTCCAGCTTCGCCTCTTCCTTCTCGAGCAGACGCAAACCCGCTTCGACCACTGCGCTGGGGAGGAGAAACGCCCTGCCGAGGTCTTCTCTTCGACGAAAGCTTCGAAATGGTCCGTCAGGGAAATCTCACCTGGCCCGGTCATCTCGGGGTCTCCAACGCAATGTCCGCATCCATGAACTGTACCACGCATCGGCATCGGAGCCACGTCGTCCTTACTTCGTCGCTGCGACAGGCGTTCGACCCTCCATTAGCGCCTCCTCCAACGCCGGATAAAGCCCCGTCGTGACGTCCTCCGGCGTGAGCGGCCCCGTCTGCTTCCAGACGATCTTCCCTTTCGGTCCGACGAGGAATGTCTCCGGAACCCCGTAGACGCCCCAGTCGATGCCGGCGCGCCCGTTCTCGTCCGTGCCGATGGCGGCGTAGGGGTTGCCGAGCCCCTGCAGGAAGCGCAGCGCGTTGCTGGGTGCGTCTTTATAGTTGATCGCGACGAGGCGGAAGCGGTCGTCCTCGGCGAGATCCATGAGGATCGGATGCTCCTCGCGGCAGGGGCCGCACCAGGAGGCGAAGACGTTGACGAGCACCGGCCGGCCGTCACCCGCGGAAAGGTCGAGCCCCGGAACCGCCGATCCATCGGAGAGCGTCGCGCCCGCAAGCGGCGGAAGGTTCGTCGCCGGAGCCTTGGCGCCGATCAGTGCAGAGGGGATCGCCTGCGGATCGTGGCCGGAGACGA
>JACMIV010000010.1 GCA_014380965.1 Rhizobiaceae bacterium
CCGCCGCGCCGGAACAGGCGTCGTCCGGACGTGGTCGCGCTGCCGGCCTATTGGCTCCGGGGAGCCCCCGCGCCCTGTCCCGCCCCTTGGCTTGGAGCCTGGCCGGGGGCCATCAGCAGCTTGACGCGCCCGCCGCCGAAATTCGCGATGCCGGTGTCCATGTAGATCGTCAGCGTCTCGCCGCGCGCGACGTTCTCGCCTTGCGAAAGGATGACGTTCCCCTTGAGGATCGCGATCTGGCTCTTCATGTCGAAATCCGCCGTCTCGGCGGTCGCGACCTGATCGGTGGACTTGATGTAGACCTTGCCGCTCGCCTCGATCCTGTCGATCTGGTTCGAGCCGCCAGGAAGCGCGCCGCCCGTCGAGGCCGGTTTCGCCGCTTCGCCCCCGGCCTCGCCGCCGCCCTTGGCGTAGTAGACGAGGAGCTTCGCCGTCTTGATCAGCGTCTCGCCCTGAGCGACCGATACGTTGCCGGTGAAGGTCGCGAGAGCGTTGGCATCGTCGACGTCGAGTTGGTCGGATTCGATCGCGATCGGCTGGTCGCCCTGGACCTGCAGGCCGTTGAACGAATTGCCCAGCGCCTGCGCCGAGGCGCC
This sequence comes from Rhizobiaceae bacterium, assembly GCA_014380965.1. Classification (GTDB taxonomy): domain Bacteria; phylum Pseudomonadota; class Alphaproteobacteria; order Rhizobiales; family Rhizobiaceae; genus Plantimonas. Next base: position 597 of record JACMIV010000010.1, read on the forward strand.
GTGCGGGAGCGTCAGGGGCAATGCCGCGAGAAGAAGCGCGACGCGAAGGCTGCGGAGCGATGGCGAGGTCATGGGCTCAGTTGCTTTCCGTTGGAGCGCGGCCGACGCCTTCGCCCGAAGAGAGGATCCCGGAAGAGATGGTTTCGGAAGAAGAGGTACCGGAAGCCGAGGCACCGGAAGAGGGGGTCAGCGTCATCTTCACCCTGTTGCCGAAGGTCAGCCGCTTGCCGCCGTTCGCGACAGCCAGACTTCCCGCCTCGATCGTCTGGCTCGGCATCTCGATCCGGACCGCGCCCTCGCTGTCCATGCTGCCGGCGGCAAGATCGATGCGGGCTTCCCTCATCGTGATCGACATGCCGTCCGTCGTCTCGACCGCGATATCGTCATAGAGGCGTAACGTCTGGGCCGCGTTGTCGTAGTGGCCGCGCGTCGCCACGATATCGGCGGTCGCATCGTCGCTGACCGCGACGTTGGCCCGCACCTCCTCGAGGTCGATCCCGTCGCTGCCGAGCGACTGGATCGCTCGCTTGGCGATCATCGAATAGGGCCGGTCGCTGCTGTCGCTGCCGGACATGCGGGGATCTTCCATGACGACGCGGCCGTCCTCGATCGAGGCTCCCGCCACGCTGACGTTTTCGGGAAGGCTGCGTGCGAGCCACGTTGTCGCGATTCCCGCCGCGATGATTGCGATCGCGACGAGGGGGAGGCCCACCTTGAGCACCGACACCAGCCGCGAATGCCGGCGCGCGCGCGCGAATTCACGATCTGATCGCGTGTTGTCGAGAGCTCCGCCGAAACCAGATGTCGGAACGGCGCGGTCCATATGGCGAAGGGCATCGGTCAAACGTCGATTCCGAACTTTCCGCTGGCCCGAACTTGTCTCGACCGTCCGCGATTGCAGCGGACGACAAGCAGCGCGGGCAATGTCGAGGCTCTTCGTATCGGAGACCGATACTGTCGCATCGGCAGCCGTCAGTGACAAGTTGCACCGCCAATATGGGTTTAATGCGTCGCTGTGACAGTGGCGCCGTGCCGCTCCCGCCAAGCGTTCCATCGTGCCGCGCTTGGCAAGTCCGGATCTTCGGTTTATCCCACGGTGGTTAGCAGATCGTGAAGGTGGATGGGCTTGGCCAACGCGCAGGAGATGATCGACCGACGCCGGCTTCGCCGCAAGCTCGGGTTCTGGCGCGCAGCGGCGCTCCTTGCCGTGGCAGCCGCAGTCGTCGTCGTCCCGCTGGCCCTCGGCGTCGGCGGGGCAGGCAGTCCACTCGGCGACACCATCGCGCGGGTGAAGATCGAGGGCCTCATCACCGAGGACGAGAACCTCCTGGAACTGCTCGGCGATCTCAAGGACGACGCCTCGGTGAAGGCGGTTATCCTGCGCATCGACAGTCCCGGCGGCACGACGGTCGGCGGAGAGACGCTCTACCGCGCCGCCCGCGAGATCGCCGCGGTGAAGCCGCTTGCGGCCGAGGTGGGCACGCTCGCAGCCTCCGCCGGCTACATGGTGGCCGCTGCATCAGACCACATCGTCGCCCGCGAAACCTCGATCGTGGGCTCGATTGGCGTCCTGTTCCAGTATGTCGACGCTTCGGTTCTGCTGCGCACCGTCGGCGTCGACGTGAACGCCATCAAGTCCTCGCCGTTGAAGGCCGAGCCCTCGCCCTTCGATCCCGCGACGCCGGAGGCGCAGGAGATGATACGGCGTATGGTGCTCGACACCTACGAATGGTTCGTCGCCCTCGTCGACGAACGCCGGCCGATCGACGCCGCCGAGGCTCGGCGGCTTGCCGATGGCTCGGTCTTCACCGGCCGCCAGAGTCTTGCCAACAGGCTCGTCGACGGGCTCGGCGGCGAGGCGGAAGTTCGCGTCTGGCTCGAGACGGAGCGCGGCGTCGCCAAAGGCCTCGACATCGTCGAGCGCGAACCGAAGACGGAGGACGAGTTCGGCTGGTCGTTCTTCGCCCATGCCCGGTCTGCGTTGTTCGCAACCCTCGGTCTAGACCCAGCGGCAAGGACGCTGCCCGAGGCGCTGGCGCGGACCGTCGGGCCGACCGGCGGGCTTCTTTCGGTCTGGAAGCCGGCGGCTGGCCTCTCCGGCGGCTGACACTGCCCGGTACGGTTCGACACCTATTGATCTCCGCCGACACCTCCCTTTACAGTCTCTCTCCACCGGTCCGGAACAACCAATCGGACGTGCTGGCGATGCGATAGACATCTTTTCGACGCTCGCTGCCGGACGCCCTGCCGACGACAGAACCGCCACGCTGGAGCTTAACCCCCGTGATCAAATCCGAACTCGTGCAGATCATCGCGAGCCGCAATCCCCATCTCTACCAGCGGGACGTCGAGACCATCGTAAACGCGATCTTCGACGAGATCACCGACGCGCTCTGCGACAGCAACCGCGTCGAGCTGCGCGGCTTCGGAGCCTTTTCCGTGAAGAACCGACCTCCGCGCTCGGGCCGCAACCCGCGCACGGGCGATTCGGTCGAGGTCGAGGAGAAGTGGGTGCCCTTCTTCAAGGCCGGCAAGGAACTGCGCGAGCGGCTGAACGACGCCGATTAAGGCCGTAGTGCCCGGCCGTCAGGCGGAGCTGAGGCATGCGCGGCGATTGACCGCCGTGGTCAGTCCGCCATATCCGATCGAGCCCGCCCATTCTCTCTTGTCCCCCGTGGACGAACTGTCAGTCGAAGGACGCCGCGATGATCTCCAAAATCCTCTCCTTCCTGATCCTCGTTCCCCTCGCCATCGTCCTCGTTCTCTTCTGCGTCCTCAACCGTGAAGTGGTCGGCGTCACGCTCGACCCGTTCGGGACGATGCCGCAGTTCACCTTCGGCCTGCCGCTCTTCATCCTTCTTATGGGCGCCGTGATCCTCGGGACTGTCCTCGGCGGCCTCGGCACCTGGCTGACCCAGGCGCACTACCGCCGCAAGGCCTGGAAGCGCAAGAACGAGGTCGAGCGCCTGCGTCGCGAAGCGGACGACGCGAAGGAGCGTTTGCGCGTTCTGCGAGAGGAAAAGGCGGCGGTACCGGCGCCCTCGACGTCGATGGCCCTCGCCGCGCCGCGCGCAGCCTGAGGAGGAGGCGCAGCCGCAAAGACACGCCGTGACTGTTTCCGTCGCGCTTCCGACAGACGGGCTCGCCGAACGACGCATTTCGACTGGCGTGGAACGAGCGGTTGGAGACGTGCGATGCGCGTGATCCGCGGCGAGGAGGTAGATCGACTCGTCGGCATGCCGGCCATGATCGAGGCGATGCGTGCCGCCTTCCGGTCAGACATCGTCGAGCCCATCCGCCATCATCACCGCATCGAACGCGGCGATGCGGACGCCTCGACGCTTCTTCTCATGCCGGCCTGGACGGCTGCAGGGGTTGGCGCCTCCTACACCGGCGTCAAGATCGTGACGGTCGCGCCTAACAACGCCCGCCGCGGGCTCGCCTCGGTCGTGGGCTCCTATCTCCTCAACGACGGCGCGACAGGCGAGCCGCTCGCCTTGATCGACGGTCCCGCGCTTACCGCCCGGCGCACCGCCGCCGCCTCCGCGCTGGCAGCCTCCTATCTCGCGAGGGTCGACGCCGCGTGCCATCTCGTCCTCGGCGCGGGCGCGATGTCGCCGTTTCTCGGTCGTTCGATGCGCACCGTCCGGCCGATCGGGGAAACGCTCGTCTGGAACCGCTCGTCCGAACGCGCGCAAGCCGTCGCGGATAGGCTTGCCGGGGAAGGAATTGCTGCGACGGCGGTTCGGGACCTCGAGGCTGCCGTCCGGCGCGCCGACATCGTATCGGCCGCGACCCTCTCTCGCGAGCCGCTGATCCTCGGAGCCTGGCTCGCCCCCGGCACCCATCTCGACCTCGTCGGCGCCTTCACCCCCGAAATGCGCGAGACCGACGACGCGGCGGTCGCCCTGTCGCGCGTCTTTGTGGACACACGGGCCGGCGCGCTGGCCGAAGGGGGCGACCTCCTCCAGGCCATCGCGTCCGGCGCCTTTTCGGCAGGCGACGTCATAGCCGAACTGTCGGACCTCGTCCGCGGAAACGCTGCGGGGAGGACGACGGACGAGGAGATCACGCTCTTCAAATCCGTCGGCGCTGCGCGCGAGGATCTCGCGGCGGCGGTCCTCGTCTACGAGCGGGCGTTGGTGGAGGGATAGAAAAGCTTGGTCATTGCGACGAGACTATACGACCCTAATCGCGAGGCATCGCGCAACGCTCGCTGCGATCTTCGCGGATCCCGTCCGCGCATCCGCTTTGTCGCAGTCGATCGACGACTACATCGCGTTCTGTGCGGAGCGAGGCGATGACCCGGAAAAGCTCTTCTCCGGTCAGTTCGTTGTTCGAGCGGAGCCGGACCTTCACCGAGCCCTCGTCGCCGCCGCGCGGCGATCGGGGATGAGCTTGAACAAGCTTGTCACGACGACTCTTCCGCAAATCTCTCGTCGACTGATAGCCCGACCTTGTTGCCCGAGGGCAGCCGAGTGGCTCGGTGCCGCTGGCTTCGTCAGACCGCCTCCGCCGTCTTCGTCCCGCCGGACAGATGCGCCGCGAAGGCGTCGAAGAACTGGGCGGCGAGCTTCTTCGTCGAGGATTCGATGAGGCGGCCGCCGAGCTGGGCGATCTTGCCGCCGACCTGGGCGTCGACCTTGTAGGTGAGGATCGTCTCCTCGCCGTCCTCGGCGAGATGGACGTCGGCGCCGCCCTTGGCAAAGCCCGCGATGCCGCCCTTGCCTTCGCCGACGATGGAATAGCTCTCCGGCGCGTTGATGTTCTCGAGCCGGACCTCGCCGTTGAACTTCGCCTTCACCGGGCCGACCTTGGCGACGACGGTCGCCGCCATGCCGCCCTCGGGCGTCATCTCGAGGCTTTCGCAGCCGGGAATGCAGGCCTTCAGGACGGCCGGGTCGTTCAGCGCTTCCCAGACAGTGGCGCGCGGTGCCGGCAGACGGTATTCGCCCCGAAGATCCATGGTTTCTCCCTCGATATCGCGACCCCGGTGGGCTGAGGTGCGTTCGGCGGAACAAAGCCGCTTTTCGTGGGCTTGCCAAGCGCAATCGCTATTTTGCCAAGCCGCGGCGGAAGTGATACAGGAGCGCATGGAAAACTTTCGTCATTTGGAGACCGGCCGGTGAGCGGATCGCGTCGTCCCGCCAAGGAGATGCGCTCGGGCAAGCCGGCGGGCCGACCCCCTTCCGCCCGGTCCCGCAAGGACGACGCGCGGCCTGCGGCGCGAGAGCCAG
>JACMIV010000134.1 GCA_014380965.1 Rhizobiaceae bacterium
AGATGCCCTCGATCAGCTTGCCGCCGGAGGTGAGGCGGAAGATCTTCGGGAGGGGCCAGGCCGGCTTGTAGGTCAACAGCCGTTCGACCGCGCGTGGCGACAGGATCAGCATCCCGTGCGCGGCCTCGCCACCCAGAACCTTCTGCCAGGAGAATGTCACGACATCGAGCTTGTCGTAGGGAAGGTCCTGCGCGAAAGCGGCTGATGTCGCGTCGCAGATGGTGAGACCGGCGCGGTCGGCGGGGATCGCGTCGCCATTCGGCATCTTCACGCCGGAGGTCGTGCCGTTCCACGTGAAGACGACGTCGCGATCATAGTCGAGCGTCGTCATGTCGACGATCTCGCCGTAGCCAGCCTCGAAGGTGCGCACGTCGGGAAGCCTGAGCTGCTTGACGGCGTCAGTGACCCAGCCGGCACCGAAGGATTCCCAGGCGACGACATCGACGCCGCGCGCGCCGAGCAGAGACCACATGGCCATGTCCACCGCGCCGGTGTCCGAAGCCGGAACGATGCCGATGCGGTAGTCGTCGGGAACGCCGAGGATGTCCCGCGTCTCGTCGATCGCCTTCTGGAGCTTGGACTTGCCATCTTTGGCGCGGTGCGAACGGCCGAGCGGGGCGCCTTCGAGCGCAGCGAGCGACCAGCCGGGTCGCTTGGCGCAGGGGCCGGACGAGAAACGAGGATTGGCCGGACGTGCGTCCGGCTTTGCGGTCAGTGTCATCTCTGGCTACCCTCACAGATAGATTGCATCCCGTTGGGGGGATGTGTCCCGCTGATGGGGCTAATCCGCGTGAGGGACGGGGTCAAGCGACATTTCCGCGACGCCCCGAAATATGAGCATCGGGGCTGAAGGCCGAACACGAAAACGGCGGGGATCGCTCCCCGCCGCCTCAAGGCTGCCGCATAGGCTCGTTGGTTCAGAACAGCGAGTAGCGCACGCCGGCCTGGATCGTGTGGCGATCGAAGCCCTCGTCGTCGCCGCCGGTAACGCCGCCGAGGGCGTTCTCGCCGAACATCTCGCCCTCGTCGACATCGACGTAGCGATAGCCGACATCGAGCTTCACGCTCTGGGTCAGATCGTAGGAGACGCCCGCCATGAGCGCGTAGGCGAAGCGCCAGGACTCCTCGCCGGCGAAGGTGTCGGGCTCGAAGTCGTCGCCGGCGGCGTTGAAGCTCTGCGAATCGAAGTCGTCATAGGCGACGTGGACGGCGCCGAGGCCGCCGCCGATGTAGGGCGTGAAGCCCGCATAGGTGCCGAGATCGACATACGCGTTGGCCAACAGTTCCCAGGCGGTGATTTCGCTCGAATCGTCGGAGCCGCAGCCGGTACCGCAGTCAAAGCGATAATCGGTGCCTTCGACGCCGTGGTTCCAGTAATGCGCCGTCAGATCTCCGCGGAAGTAATCGGTGAACTGGTAGCCCGCGCCGACGCCGAAATTCATGCCATCCTCGAGCCGCCATTCGTCGTAGCCGAGGGTGCTGCTGGTCGGCGGGCAGGTGCCGCCGCAATCGTCGAAGGTCGTGTAGTCGCCCTTGTAGTCGGTCTCGAAATCATAGGAGACGTCGCCGCGCAGATACCAGCCCGAGCCGATCTCGACCGGGACGATCTCGGGGACCTCCTCGTAGACGGCGGGGTAGTCGACGATGTCGGCGGCGAAGACGGGCGTGCCGACTGCCGCAACGCCCACGACGCTCAGAAGAAGAATTTTGACGATCGCTCTCATGGACCTGGCTTTCCCGACTGGCTGACCGCGGACGCGGATTTGCTCGACACCGTCCTGATCTTGGGAGAAAAAGCTTAAGCGGTGATTAACCCTGTTTCTTAACCGTGAATCTTAAGGATTGATCGACCGTGCGGCGAGCGCGCGTTGCATTCAGGTCACGCGTTGCCACTGCCCTTCCGAAAGCGTGAAATGCGCATGAGAGGAACGACGAAAGGGACCGTCGTCGGCGTGACGAGGCCCCTTCCAGAATGATGGCTGTCCCGGCAATTGCCGGGAATCAAGCTCACTTGTAGATCGGCTCGGGATAGATCGCCGGCTCCGGCTCCGCGTAGACCGGTGCCGGCTCGTCGTAGCCGAGGGCGGCTCCGCCGAACTCGTAGCGCAGTCCTGCCCGAATCGCATGGATGTCGAAGCCATGGTCTCGGCCCTGCACGCCGGAGGCGCCGCCCGCACGGTCCTGCTCGTCGTAGCCGTATGCGTCGCCCTCGGCGATGCGGGTGTAGCGGTAGCCGGCGTCGAGTTTCAGCCGCTCGGTCAGATCGATGCTCGCGCCCGCCATCAGCGAGGAGGCGAAGCGCCAGGTGCTCTCGCCTTCGTGGTAGCCGACGTAATTCTCCGCGGGGCAGGATCCGCTGCTGCCGCAGACGATCTCGTTACGCTGCCTGTCGTATTTGACATGCGAGAAGCCGAGGCCTGCGCCGACATAGGGCGTGAAGCGCCCGTATTTGGCGATGTCGATGTAGGCGTTCGCCATCGTCGTCCAGACGCTGACCTTCGACGTGTCGTCGTAGCGGCAGTCGTTGTCGACGGGATTGAGGAAGTAGCCGACCTCGACGAGATAGGCGCACTCGCTGGAGCCGCGGAGGTCCGCCTTGAAATAGTCCACCGTGATGTCGCCTCGGACATGGTCGGTGAAGCGATAGCCGACGCCGGCGCCGAAGCTTGCGGTGCTCTCGGTCTTGAACTCGTCGTAATGGACGATCTCGTCGATGCCGAGTGCCAGCGGGTCGGGATTGAAGAAGCCGTAGTCGCCGCTGCTCTCGCTCTCGAAAACGTAGCCGACGTCCCCGCGCAGATACCAACCCGAGGCGACCGGGAGCGGCGCCGGCTCGACATACACCGGTTCCTCGACGATGTCGGCGGCGAGAGCTGGAAGTGCGGCGCTGGAAAGCCCGAGCGCCAACAAGGAAATCGTCTTGAACCGAACCATGCGTGGTCTCCCAAATGCGCGCGAACCTTGGAAAGGAGCGCCCCTAGCCTTTCGGAAGACGGTAAACGGACGTGGTTAACAAGCGGTTATCAAGACCCGGCTGTCGACCGGAATTGGTCATTCCATCAGGCGGCAACCTGCGTCAGCGCGCCGATGATGTCGTCGACGACGTCGCGCACGAGGACGGGATCGTCACCTTCCGCCATGACGCGGATCAGCGGCTCCGTGCCCGACGGGCGGATCACCAGCCGGCCGCTGTTGCCGAGCCTGTCGCGACCCGACGAGATCGCGGCGAGGACCTCGCGCTTCTCCAGCGGCTCGCCGCCGGCATAGCGCACGTTCTTCAGGATCTGCGGCACCGGCTCGAACTTCCGGCAGACTTCCGAGACGCTACCGCCGTTCTTGCGCACGACGGCCAACACCTGGAGCGCCGAGATGAGGCCGTCACCGGTCGTTCCGTAGTCGGACAGGATGATATGGCCGGACTGTTCCCCCCCGACATTGTAGCCGTGCTCGCGCATGTGTTCGACGACGTGGCGGTCACCGACCTTGGTGCGGGCGAGCTGCAGTCCGCGTGACCCGAGGAAGCGCTCGAGGCCGAGATTGGACATGATGGTGGCGACGATGCCGCCGGCGGCGAGGCGACCATCTTCGGCCCAGGCCTCGGCGATCAGCGCCATGATCTGGTCGCCGTCGACGATCTCGCCGGTCTCGTCGGCGATGAGCACGCGGTCGGCGTCGCCGTCGAGCGCGATGCCGATGTCGGCGCGCACTTCCTTGACCTTTGCGCAGAGCGCGGCGGGGCTCGTCGAGCCGCAGTTCTTGTTGATGTTGAGCCCGTTCGGCTCGACGCCAAGCTTGATCACCTCAGCGCCAAGCTCCCAGAGGACCTCGGGCGAAACCTTTTAGGCAGCGCCGTTCGCGCA
>JACMIV010000135.1 GCA_014380965.1 Rhizobiaceae bacterium
CCATGGGCGCCGCGATCCAGGCCGGCGTTCTTCAGGGCGACGTCAAGGACGTGCTGCTCCTCGACGTCACCCCGCTGTCGCTCGGCATCGAGACGCTGGGCGGCGTCTTCACCCGCCTCATCGACCGCAATACGACGATCCCGACCAAGAAGAGCCAGGTGTTCTCAACGGCCGAGGATTCGCAGAACGCCGTGACGATCCAGGTCTCGCAGGGCGAGCGCGAGATGGCGCAGGACAACAAGAGCCTCGGCCGCTTCAACCTCGAAGGCATCCCGCCGGCACCGCGCGGCGTGCCGCAGATCGAGGTCACGTTCGACATCGACGCCAACGGCATCGTCAACGTCTCGGCCAAGGACAAAGGCACGAACAAGGAGCAGCGGATCACGATCCAGGCTTCGGGCGGCTTGTCGGACGCCGACATCGAGGCGATGGTGAAGGAGGCGGAAGCCAATGCCGAGAGCGACAAGAAGCGTCGCGCCGGCGTGGAGGCGAGAAACCAGGCCGAGAGCCTCGTCCACTCGGCGGAGAAGTCGCTGAAGGATTACGGCGACAAGGTCTCGGAAGCTGACCGCAAGGCCATCGAGGACGCGATCGCGGACCTTAAGACCGAGCTTGAAGCCTCCGAGCCCGACGCGGAGCGGATCAAGGCGAAGAGCGAGACCCTCGCACAGGCCTCCATGAAGCTTGGGCAGGCCATGTACGAGGCCTCGCAGAACGAGCAGGCGGACGCAGCCGCGCAGCCGACCGGCAATGCCGACAAGGACGACGTGGTCGATGCCGACTTCGAAGAGGTGAACGACGACGAGCGCAAGAAGTCGGCCTGAACCGACGCTCTGCCTCGGCGGATCATGCAAAACCCCCGGCCGGCGACGGTTGGGGGTTTTTTGTTTGTTGGAGGCCAGCGGGCTGCCGGAAGTCGCGCGGCGATACTGTGGAGCCTGCGCGGAACCCCTGTTTAACCTCTTTGCCTTACCGATGAGCACTAGGGGCAAGCGACTGAAGGTTGCCCCTAGTGCCGCATGGAAGGTCACAGCCGCGTGCGGCGGCGCCGGGTGAGGCCGAAGGCGGAATGTACTATCGGATCTTCGACTGCTGGAGACTGACGGCCGCGCTGCTCGTGATGGCCTATCATTTCCTCTATTTCGCGCCGCCCGGCGGCGAGGTGGCAATCGCGTTCCTGCGCCGCCTGCTGCCGCTCCTCGATATGTTCTTCATGATCTCGGGCTTCTTCATCACCAGCCGTTACGCGACGCGGCTTTCGACAGTGGCGGACTACGGCGTCTTCATGCAGCGCCGGATCGCGCGGCTCTATCCGCTGCATCTGGCGACGACCGTCTTCTTCACGGTCATCGCGCTCGCGGTCTGGGCGGGCCTCGTCGCGACGACGGAGCCGGAGCGCTGGGATCTTTCCGTTCTCCCGCTGCACCTTTTCGCTCTCCACGCCCTCGGAGCGACGGACCATCTCACCCTCAACTACGTGTCCTGGTCGGTCAGCGCCGAGTTCTTCTGCTACCTCCTGTTTCCGCTGATCGTCGTGGCGATCCGGCGGGCCGGGCTGGCAGGTCTCGTGATCCTTCTCGCCGCCTGGCTCGTCGGCCTCGAGATCGCAGGAGCGCAAGGCGTCTTCCCGCAAGGCCACTGGACGCGCGCCGATACGTTCGGGGCCTACAGAGCCTTCGCCGACTTCGTCATCGGGGCGATCGTCGCGGTGCTCGCCCGACGGCGCATTTTCGACGTGCGGTCCATCGCTCCGGGGCTTTCGGTTCTGGCTCTCGCGGTGACGGGCATGATTCTCGAGTGGAACCCCTACGTCTCGCTGGCGGGGTTGGCGGTGGCGATGCTTCTCGTCGCTCTCGCCGAGACTGCGCGTCCGGATTCCACTGCCGCGTTGTCGTTCCTCATGCCGGTGACGCGCGTTTCCTTCGGCATCTATCTCCTCCATCCGGTGGTGGAGACGATCTTCCTGTCGATCCTCTGGAAGCGCGTGATCGAGCCGACCGGCCTCATCGGCTTCTACGCCTACTGGATCCTGCCGATGCTGGCGACGATCGCGCTTGCCATGCTCTCGGAGCGCCTTTTCGAAAAACGCCTCGGGGCATTCTTCGCCGATGTCGGCCGCCCTGGTCAAAAAGAGCGCGCAGCGGCCGTATGATGGCCGCCCTGCTCGACAGGCGCCGCAGCCGGGTCGTTTCCGGCGGCGCCGTCTTCCCCTTCGGCCTCCCGCTATGGTAACGCGCAAGGGACGTCCCCACATCCGGGGCAATCGTCCGGAGCCTTCATCGAGGGCATGCCGGCGCTTTCCATGACAGCTCGACAACCGATGGACCCGTCTCGATGAAAGTCGATTACTACGAGATGCTCGGCGTGACCAAGGGTTGCGACGACAAGACCCTGAAAAGTGCATTCCGCAAGCTCGCGATGCAGTACCACCCCGACAAGAATCCGGGCAATGCGGAGGCCGAGGCGAAGTTTAAGGAGCTCGGCGAGGCCTACGAGGTTCTGAAGGATCCGCAGAAGCGCGCGGCCTACGACCGCTTCGGCCACGCTGCCTTCCAAAACGCCGGCGGGCAAGGCGGAGCGGGCTTTCGCGGCGACTTCGCCTCCTCGATGGCGGACGTCTTCGACGACATCTTCGGTGAGAGGTTGGGCCAGCGGGGCGGCGGCCGCCGCCCGGGCTCCTCGAGCGGCCGCGAGCGCGGGTCGGACCTGCGCTACAACATGGAGATCAGCCTCGAAGAGGCCTTCCAGGGCAAGACCGCCGAGATCGGCGTGCCGACGACCATCCAGTGCGACGAGTGCACCGGCACGGGCGCGCGCTCGGGGTCGGCGCCGAAAGCCTGCCCCACCTGCGGCGGCGTCGGGCGCGTTAGG
>JACMIV010000136.1 GCA_014380965.1 Rhizobiaceae bacterium
GATGGTTTCGACGGCAGCCGTCACCTCCGGCTTTCCGGCATCCGGCAGATGTGTCAGGGCGCCTCGCGCGCGAAGGTCCGCAAAGAGCGCTGCCACGTCGGTGTCCGACCCTCGCTCCCGTGTCTTGTCCGGCAGAGGGCCGGATGCGAGCACCTTTCCGCCCGCCGTCGCGAAGCGCGCGATCGTGTGGGCCGAGCGGCAACTTTCGAGTGTCGTCACGGCGGGGAGGATCAAGGTCGTCAAGCGTGAGGCGCCCGCGCCGTCTGGCGGTGTCAGCAAGGCCGAAAGCCTGGCCTCGTCCAGGATGTCGTAGCCGATCCCGGCGCGCGACAGCGCCTCCGCCCACCAGCCGAAGTGCCGGCCGCAGTCCGGCGATGTCGCTTCCGCGCGGATCGTCTCCAGCGGGTGCAGCAGCGCGACCGTCCAGAGCGGCTCGCCCTCTTCGAGAAAGGCGGCAAGGCGGGCGAGCTCGTCGAAGACGCCGGGGCAGTCCTCCCACCAGGGCTCGAAATTGTAGCCGGGCGGGAAGTCGAAGCGCGGGTTGAGGAGGAGGCGCGGGTTGCCGTCCGTCCCGTATGAGGCATTGTAGGAATGAAGGAGGATCTGCCGCGCGCCGAGGAGGACGTGGCGGATCGCCTGAGCCCGGAAGCTCTCCAGCGTCAGGCCCCATTGGCCGGCAAGGCCGGGACGGCCGACTTCGCGGCCGGTCGCGTATTGCTCCACGGTGCAGCGCCGGCGTCCATTTGCGCGGGCGACGCAGTCGCCGAGTTTGGCCGAGAGCTGCGGCTCGAAGTCTGCCGCGTCGACTGTGGTCGTCGTCCGCTTGGCGTCGACGCCGAAGGGATCGACGCCGGGCATGGTGCGCGGATCGAAGCCGGCGAGCCCCTCCTGCAGGCCCCAGGCGCCGACATGGGTCAAAAGCTCGTGGCCGGTAAATCCGACGCCGCGCGACGTGGTCCAGCGCGAGAGCGTGCCGAAGAAGGCTTCGTGCATCTGCATCTGATAGGCGGCGAAGAAGCCGGCGCGCAGGCTGGCCGTCCGCGGGCCGATGTCGCGGGTCAGCGCGAGGAGGGTTTCACCGAGCGAGGCCCGATCCGCGAGAAGACAGGGGAGGACCTCGTCCCACAGGAGGCTGTTGCCGAGATCGCCGAAATGCTCGTTCCAGACGTAGAAGCCGGCATAGGGATGATCGAAGAAGAAGGCCTCCGCTTCGCCGCCCGCGGCATCGAGCAGCGGCGCGTAGACTTTCTCCGCGAAACGCTCGGCCGCTTCCGGCAGGAGGTAGTTGACCATGCGCGAGGTGAGGCAGCGCGCGGCGACGAAGACGGTGACGTCGGCGCCGTCAGCAACGCTTGCATGGGGCGCGACGAGGATGGCGCAGCCGTCCGGGGACATGTCCGTCAAAGAAGCGTTTGGCGTGATGTCGCGGACCGTGCCGTCGTCTCCTGTCGAGACCGCAGCGACGATCCGCCATTCGCCCCAGGCCGGAGCGCCGCCCTCATAGGCCCAGTTGCGGCCGACCTCGCCGAGAAAGTCGAGGAAGGGCGAGACGATGCCGGAGACGGTCAGCGTCACTCCGTCGCCCGCCATCTTGCCGCGCGTCCAGAACAGGTGACGCTCGCGCAGGTGGTCGGCGCCCTCGACGGTTCGGCCTCCGCCATGGCCGGACATCCAGTTGTATTCGTCGTAGAGCGTCACTTTCAGCCCCACCCGCCCCGCCTCGACGCAGGCGAAGCGGAGCGCCGCGAGGTAGGCCGGCGAGAGGTACTCGGCGATCGGGAGGGCGAGGCGGGCCTGCACCATGACGGCGCCGATGCCTTTGCCGGCCATGTCGGCGAGTTGGTCTCGCATCGACGCTTCGGACGGGATTGCGTGCCAGAACCAGAAGACGGAGGGCCGGAACTCCGGCCCCGGCGTCCGGAACCAGTCCGGCACGGCGCCCGTCGCGGCCGCTTCTGCGTCGGTAACGTCGTTGGTCATGACGACGGCGCGAGATGGAGGTCGAGCCGCGCGCCTCCTTCGTCCTCGGAGAGATCCACGCCCCGGAGATCGCCTGAGGGTTTCAACTCGATTCGCCTGCCGCTGATGCGCGCGAGCGCCAGGCGCTCGGCAATGGAAGCGCCGATGCGAAAGGTCGCGCCCGGTTCCGGCTTGTCGGCGAAGGTCACGGAGATCAGCCCACGCTCGATGACGAGGTGAGTCAGCCGACCCCGATAGTCGGTTTCGAAAAGTGTATCCTCGCCCCTTCGAAGCGTCAGCGTGCCACCTTCCGAGTGCAACGTGACGAAGCCGGCCGGGCTGGCGACCGGACCGAGCCGCAGCGCCTCGCCGGTGTGGGCGATCTCCCAACCGGTCCAGGGATTGACGTCCATCACCTCGCCGACGGCCATAAGCGGAAGCATGGCCCCCCAGGAATAGAAGGGATCGGTGTCCGGTGCGTCTGTCACCTCGCCCGTCCGCGCCGAATAGTTCTCGCCGCAGAGCCGGGCCTCCCGCCAGGGCTTTTCAAAGAGCGCGAGGCTCTTCTGCGCCAGTTCCGTCGCCTCGGCGTGGAAGCCGGAGCGGCGTAGCCCTTGCCAGATCAGGAAGTTGACGTTCGGCCAGATGCGGCCGCGCCAATAGACGTCGTCGGCGAAGGCCGGATCGTCGCGCGTCGCATTGGGGATCACGAAGGTGCCGCCGAAGGTTTCGGGATCGCTGAGATGAGCGAGGAGGATCCGCGCCTGATCGGCTGTCGCCGCGCCGCAGAGGAGGGGGTAGAATGTCGTCGGCGAGACGCTCCCGACGAAGCCGCCGTCGCGCTGGCGGTTTGCGAAGAGACCGCGCGACCCGTCCCAAAGCCGGGCTCGAATCGCCTCGCGGGTCAGCTCCGCAAGACGCGCGAAATCCGCCACCTCCTCGGCATGGCCGAGTTCCCCCGCGATTAGCGAGAGCATCTCCGCGTCGAGGGCGAGCTGGGCGCTGAGGCCGACGTCGAAGGTCGAGAGCGTCCGCGTCGTCGGCTCGTAGACCGCCTCGTCGTGCGTCGCCGAATTGTCCATGCCGCTTTCGTTGCGCGCGCCGAAATGCGTGCCCTTGTAAAGCGCCGAGCCGATGTCCGAGGTGCCGCAGGAGACGAGCCCGCAGGCATCCGGATCGCGATGCGCTCGCCACCAACGATGGTTCCGGGCGAGCGGGCCGAAGGCGAGATCGAGCAGCGAACGGTCCCGGCTTCTGAGGTACATCGTGAAGGCGACGAGGGCGCCGTTCGGCGGCTGGCTGCGGTCGACCCAGGCGTCGCGGGATGTGAGGAGGCAGGCGACATTCCCCTGAGGCGTCTCGGAGGCGAGCGCGACGGCAAGGTTTTCGCGACCGAGCGCAGGGTCGAAAAGCTGCGTCATCAGGGCAGTATAGGTCTGGTCGTTGAACCAGACGGCAAAGTCGCCGAGGTTCCAGATTCGGCTGATTGAAGTGGTACGGCGGCGGTTCGCGGTGTCGTAGAGCGTGTTCCAGCCCATCACGTCGCGCACCGCGTCGAGTGCGCCGGCGTTAAGCCCGGAGTGAAGGAGTTCGACCTCTTGCGGGCCCGCGGCCAGTGCCGTCCGGGCCTTCGCCACCGCACGCTTCGGATCGTCCGCCACCCCTGCCGCGAAAGCGCAGTCCGGCATCATTTCGAGGTTGAAGCGC
>JACMIV010000137.1 GCA_014380965.1 Rhizobiaceae bacterium
CCTCATGGCACGACCGAAACTCCTGATGCTCGACGAGCCCTCGCTCGGCCTCGCCCCGCTCATCGTCAATCAGATCTTCGACGCGATCCGCGAGCTGAACCGCACGGAGGGCCTCACCGTCTTCCTCGTCGAGCAGAACGCCTACAACGCGCTGAAGCTTGCCCATCGCGGCTACGTGATGGTCAACGGCGTCATCACCATGAGCGGCAGCGGCAGATCGCTGCTCGAAAACCCCGAGGTCCGGGCGGCCTATCTCGAAGGCGGGCGACACTGATGCAAGGCATCCTCTACGAAGAGACTTCGGTCCTCTCCTTCCTGTTCCTGACCGTCGTGCTCGGCGGGGGGACGGCCTGGATGACGGGACGGGCCTGCGCCCGGACCTGGAAGCCGGTCGCCGTCCTTATCCTTTACGTCCTGTTGCTCGGCGCCGCGGTGCGCTTCATCCATTACGCCGTGTTCGGCGGAACGCTGCTCTCGGCGCAATACTATATCGCGGACACGATCATCTTGATGATCATCGGCCTCGTCGCGTTCCGATTCACGCGCACAGACCAGATGGTAAGTCAGTATTACTGGCTCTATACGCGGTCCGGACCTCTTTCCTGGCGCGAGATCGGTTGACCGAAAGACGATCTGCGCCGCCTTCATGAATTCGGATGACACGGCATCAAAAGTGGTGAAAGCTCACCTCCAGCCGAGCCATCCCCTCTGCGGTTCCGAGGGTCGGGGCCATCTTCCTGCAAACGAACGGAGACTGTTCATGAAGAAGTACCTGCTTTCCAGCGTGGCGCTCGCCGCCGGCCTGATGTTTGCCGGCGCGGCGATGGCCGACATCAAGATCGGCGTCGCCGGTCCGATCACCGGCCCGAACGCCTCGTTCGGCGCACAGCTCCAGAAGGGCGCCGAGCAGGCCGTGGCCGACATCAACGCCGCCGGCGGCATCAACGGCGAAATGATCGTGCTCGAGATCGGCGACGACGTCTCCGATCCGAAGCAGGGCGTCTCGGTCGCCAACAAGTTCGTCGGCGACGGCGTCCAGTTCGTGGTCGGAAACTTCAACTCCGGCGTCTCGATCCCCTCCTCCGAGGTCTATGCCGAGAACGGCATCTTCCAGATCACGCCGGCCTCGACCAACCCGACCTTCACCGAACGCGGCCTCTGGAACACGTTCCGCACCTGCGGCCGTGACGATCAGCAGGGCGTGGTTGCCGGCAAGTACATTTCCGACAACTTCAAGGACAAGGTCGTCGCCGTCATCCACGACAAGACGCCGTACGGCCAGGGCCTGGCGGACGAGACCAAGAAGGCGATGAACGCCGCTGGCGTGACCGAAGCCCTCTATGAGGGCATCAATGTCGGCGACAAGGATTTCTCCGCTCTCATCTCGAAGATGAAGGCCGCGAAGGTCGACGTGCTTTACTACGGCGGCCTGCACACGGAAGCTGGCCTGATCATCCGCCAGGGAGCCGACCAGGCGTTCAAGCCGGTCCTGATGTCCGGCGACGGCATCACCTCGGACGAGTTCGCTTCGATCGGCGGCCCGGCCGTCGAAGGCACGCTCATGACCTTCGGACCCGACCCGCGCAACAACCCCGCCGCGACCGCTGCCGTCGAGAAGTTCCGCGCCGCCGGCTTCGAGCCGGAGGCCTATACGCTCTACTCGTATGCCGCGATGCAGGTCATCGCGGAGGGCGTCAAGCGCGCCGGCTCCGTCGATCCGCAGGCCGTCGCCGCAAAGCTGAACGAAGGCGAACCAGTCGAGACCGTGATCGGATCTCTCGCTTACAACGGCAAGGGCGACCGTAAGGACGCCGACTACACCATGTATGTCTGGAAGCCGAACGCCGAAGGCAAAATCACTTACAGCGAACTGAAATAACCGTTCGTCGTAAGGCGCGTCATAGATGAAGCAGAAGGGCCGTCCTGGGAAACCGGGGCGGCCTTCTCGTTGAAGTGTTGCTCAAAGAGGGCATCGCCCTCTCTAAATCGCCGAGCCACCCGATCAGTAGCGTCGGCCGGAGTCGCGGCCGACCAGGGCACCGGCGGTGCCTCCGGCAAGCCCACCGACCACGGCGCCTCCCGTTCCGCCGACGGCATCCCCGAGGATCGCGCCGCCCGTGCCGCCGATCAGGGCGCCACCGACGGTTCTTTCGTTCGTGGTGCAGCCTGTCGCGACCGCGAGGATCGCCGCCATACCTGCAAACGTCTTCATCCGGTTCGTCATCGTCTATCTCCCGCCGATCGGGAGACGGCCGGACGAGCGCGTTGCGCGCACCGATCCGTCATCCCTCGCCTTTGAAAACCTTCCGTCGAATGAGGCTCGCCGGCTCCAATGGCGTGACAGATGCGCCAGCCAAGTTTCATCGCAAGGCTTAGCAAATGACGTTCCTGTGAGCAAAATGCGATGAAGCTGCGAGCGAAAAACACGGTGCGCCAATGTCAGGACGCGGCACGCAGGACGGCGCGCGTGCCAATCGTCACCGGCTCGTAGATCAGTTCGGCCTTCAGGGAGTGCGCCATCGCGGCGATCAGCTTGGTGCCAAGCCCCGTTCCACGTGCGGCTTGGAGCGGCGAGAACCCGCAGCCGTCGTCTTCGACGCCGAGTTCGAAGCCACCCGCATCGGCAGGCCGCAGGAACACGCGCACTTCGCCCGCAAGGGTCGGCTCGTAAGCGTATTTGCAGGCATTGCTGACCAGCTCGTTGATGATGACGCCGACGGACACGGCACGGTCGGTCTTGAGTTGCATCGGCTCGACGGACAGGGCAAAGCGGCGAGGAGCCGCCGGGGTCGACCAAGTCTCCTCCAGCTCCACGAGGAGCGCCTTCAGGTAATCCGCCATGTCGATCTGCTCGACATCGTCGGATGTGTAGAGCCGTCGGTGGATCTGGGCGATGGCGATGATCCGCCGCTGCGTCGCGCGAAGGGCTGCAAGCGCGGTCTCGTCGGCAATTGTGCCGGCCTGCATCTGCACGAAGCTCGAGACGATCTGGAGGCTGTTGGCGACCCGGTGGTTGACCTCCTTGAGGAGTGCCTGGAGGCGCTCGTTGGAAGCGCGTAGCGCCGCCTCGGCCTCGTCCTTGTCGATGCGGAGCTGGCGGCGCTCCAACGCCTGCGCGAAAGCTGCCGACAGAAGCTCGAAGAAATCGTCGCCGACGGTCTTCACGACATAATCGGCCGCTCCCGCCTTCATCGCCGCGATGGCGATGCGCCCCTCCTCCGAACCCGTGACGTAGACCACCGGCGGCAGCGACTGCAGGGCGGCAAGCGCGGCGAGGGTCTGCAGCCCGTCCATCCCCGGCATGTAATGATCGACGGCGACGAGGTCGAAGCGCTCTGCAGCGGCAAGCGCGACCCCCTCCTCGCCGGAGGCGGCCGTCACCACCTCGTAGCCACGGCGCGACAGGCCCCGCGCCGTCAGGCGGCGCAATCCCTCGTCGTCGTCGATGTAGAGGACGCGTGGTGTCACGGCGTCTCGTCCTCGACGTCCGGCACCTCTATGACGCTGAGAAAGAGGCCGAGCTGGCGGATCGCCTGTGCGAAACTCTCGTAGTTCACCGGCTTGGTGATGTAGACGTTGGCGCCGAGATCGTAGCAGCGCTGGATCTCGACCTTGTCGTCCGTCGTCGTCAGCACCACCACCGGGGTCCGTTTCAGCGGTCCGTCGGCCTTCATCCGCACGAGGATGTCGGTTCCGCTCATGTCGGGCAGGTTGAGGTCGAGGAGGACGAGCGCCGGGCCGTTTTTCGAGGGCCCGTCGGGCGAGTTGAACAGATACTCCATCGCCGAGGTGCCGTCGGTGAAGTGACGGATCGTGTTGTTGACTCCGGCGCGGCGGATGTTCTTCTCGATCAGCCGCGCATGGCCCTCGTCGTCCTCGATCATCACGATGTTGACCATGCGGTGCTGGGTCATCAGCGGTTCTCCTTCGCGGATGTATAGATCTTAGGCAGGGAGAGGACAAAGGTCGCGCCCTCGTCGAGGCTCGATCGGCAGCGGATGGTGCCGCCGAGCCGGTAGGCGAGCGCACGGACATGGGCAAGGCCGATGCCCTCGCCCGGCTGGTCCTGGGTGCCGGAGCGCCGGAAGAGATCGAAGATGCGCTCGTGGTCCTTCGGGTCGATGCCGCGGCCGTTGTCCTCGATCTCGAAGAGGAGTCGGTCGCCCTCGCCGCGCCCGCGCACCTTGACGAGGCCGGGACGGCCGGGTTTCAGATATTTCACGGCGTTCTCGACGAGGTTCGAGAAGATCTGCTCGATGGCGACGCGGTCGCTGACGATGTCGGGCACGGGCGCCTCGATCCGGATCTCCGCGCCGAGCTCGCCCAGCCGGTGTTGCAGGCTGCCGGCGATACCGTCGAGCAATTCCGCCGTGTTCAGCCGCTCAGGCGTGATGATGCGCCGGCCCTCGCGCGAAAGACGCAGGATCGCGTTGATCAGACGGTCCATCTTCTGTGTCGAGGACCGGATGAAGCCGATCGCCTCGGGCAGATCTTCGCGCACGGCAAGGCGCGCCTCCTCGGTGACGATCCCGGGCGCTTCCAACTCGGCGCGCTCGACGAGATCCGACAGCGGTTTCGTCGCCGCGTCGAGTTCGGCGGTGAAACCCATGACGTTGACGAGCGGCGAGCGCAGGTCGTGGCTGACGATGTAGGCGAAGCGCTGGATCTCGTCGTTCGCGCGCTGGAGATCGGCCGTGCGGGAGAGAACGGCAAGTTCAAGCGTGTCGTTGAGGCCGCGCAATCGGTCGCGCGAGCGCTTGACCTCGGCGACGTTGCGCCGGACGGCCCAGATCGTCGCGCCGGCGACGAGAAGGAGCAGAACGCCGGACAGTCCGAGAATGACGTAGGCCGCGGCGACGCTGCGCTCCTGCACCGCGCGGCGCTCGGTGAGAAGGCGCTGCTCCTCGCTGGTCATCTGCGCGCCGATGCTGCGGATTTCGCGCAGGAGCTCCGCGCCGCCGCCGTTGACGAAGGTCTGGGCCGCGGTCTCGATGTCCTGCGTCCGGCGCAGGTCGATCGACCTTTGCATGATCCCCGCCTGACGTGCGCTGGCCGCGCGGGCCGACTCGACGAGAACAATCTGCCTTGGATTGTCGAAGGTCAGTTCCGAAAGGTGCGCGAGCCTTGCCGGCAGATCCGTGGAG
This sequence comes from Rhizobiaceae bacterium, assembly GCA_014380965.1. Classification (GTDB taxonomy): domain Bacteria; phylum Pseudomonadota; class Alphaproteobacteria; order Rhizobiales; family Rhizobiaceae; genus Plantimonas. The sequence continues at coordinate 5,145 of JACMIV010000137.1, forward strand.
ACGGCGCGCACGGTTTCGAGAAAGCGCGGATCGGGCTCGAGTAGGAAGCCGCGGCGCGCCGCCTCTGCCCGCTCGGTCAGAGCGACGAAATCGGCGATCGA
>JACMIV010000138.1 GCA_014380965.1 Rhizobiaceae bacterium
CCCGGCCGGCCTCATCCTCGCCGGGCTCGAGCACACGCCGCGCACCCGCGCTATGCTGCAGGGCGCCGGCGTGCGCGTCGCCGAACTCCTCGACATCGACGGGGCTGGCATCGACATCGTCGTCGGCTTTTCCAATCGCGAAGCGGGCCGTGCAAGCGCGCGGCTCTTCGCAGAGCGAGGGTACCGCCGCATCGGCTATGTCGGGCACGACCTCTCGCGCGACCGCCGCGCGGCCAAGCGCAAGAACGGCTTTGCCGAGGGCCTCGCCGAGACGGGCCTCAGGATCGAGGACGCCGCGATCGTCGAGGGATTCTCCTCCATCGAAGCCGGCCGCCACGGGCTGGCGCAACTCCTTGCCCACCGTCCCGATCTCGACGCCGTCTATTTCTCGAACGACGACATGGCGGTCGGCGGGCTCTTCCACTGCACGGCGTGCGGCATCGCCATTCCCGGCGATCTCGCGATCATGGGCTATAACGGGCTCGACATCGCCCGCCTCTCGCCGCAGCCTCTCGCGACGATCCTGACGCCGCGCGCGCGGGTCGGCGAGATCGGCGCGGAACGTCTGTTTGCGAACGGCCCGCCGGAGGTGATCGATCTCGGCTTCGAGCTGATCGCCGGGGCGACGCTGTGACGGGTGCCCCGCGAGAAGAGGCCATGCCGGGGGACGGCAGAGGGAAGAGAACCGCGATGGTCGAGACCGAAGAAGAGCGGCAGCGCGCCGAGATCGTGCGCTTCGGCGCGCTGCTTTACGATCGCCGGCTCGCCCATGGCAGTGCTGGAAACCTCTCCGTGCGTCTTGCCGACGGCACGATCCTCGTGACGCCGACGAACTCCTCGCTCGGCTTCCTCGATCCGGCCCGGCTGTCGAAGGTTTCTGCCGACGGCGAGCATCTCGGGGGCGATCCGCCGTCGAAGGAGGCGTTCTTCCATCTCGCGGTCTATGCCGAGCGGGAAAGCGCGGCGGCGATCGTGCATCTTCATTCGACGCATTCGGTCGCCGTTTCCTGCCTCTGCCACGCCGATTCCTCGAACGTGCTTCCGCCGCTCACCGCCTATCACGTCATGAAGGTCGGTAAGCTCCCGCTCGTGCCCTATTTCCGGCCGGGCGACCGGAAGCTGGCCGACGCGGTACGGGAGGCGGCGCGCGGCCATCACGCGATGCTGCTGTCGAACCACGGCCCGATCGTCGCCGGGCGCTCGCTCGTCGACGCCGTGCAGATCATGGAGGAGCTGGAGGAGACGGCGAAGCTCTTCTTCCTGATCGGCGACCGGCCGGCGCGACCGCTCACCTGCGAGGCCATCGAAGAGCTCGAGGCCGCCTTTCCGAGCTGACGCGTCTCGCTCCTGTCTTCTTTCCCTCAGCCGGCCATCAGCGAGCGGTCCTCGCGCCGGGCATGCAGCTTGGCGCGATGCTGGCCGAAGTTGCGCAGCATCTCGTAGGTCGTCGCGGCGTCCGCCGGCCGGGCGTAGAAATAGCCCTGGCCGAGCCTGCACCTCATCTCCCGGAGCTGCTCGGCCTGAACGACGGTTTCGATTCCTTCGGCGACGATCTTCAGCCCGAGCTTGCGGGCGAGATCGATCAGCGCCTCGACGATCGAGCCGCTGGTCCTATCCTCCATCATGCCCTGGACGAAGGATTTGTCGATCTTGATGAGGTTCACCGGCAGGCTGCGCAGATGCGTGAGCGAGGCGAAGCCCGTTCCGAAATCGTCGAGGGCGATGACGATCCCGTCGCGCCGCAACTCCTCCACGTCTCTGAGGACGGCCGATTCATTGCCGCCGAGGAAGACGGTCTCGGTGACCTCGATGACGATGTGGCGGAGCGGGACGCCGAGGGCGCCGAAGCAGTCGTGGATACGCGAGCGCAGGTCTCCGGCCGTAAAGTCGGCGGTCGTGACGTTGATGCCGACATGGTCGCAAGGGAAGCCCCGGTCGAGCCACATCCTGAGATCGCGGGCGACGGCGCCGAGCATCGACGTGGTGAGACGGTGCGCGATCCGCGGCTCGCGCAGCGCCTCCTGAAAAGCTCCGGCCGCCACGATCCGCCCGTCCGGCATCCGCATGCGCGCAAGCGCCTCGAGACCGACGATCTCGGCCGTGTCGAGCCGCACGATCGGCTGGTAGTACGGAACCAGCCGATCGGCCCCCAGCGCCTCGTCGACACTGCGCAGCGTCGCGACGCGTTTCAGGATACCGTCCCGCATCGCCTCCCTGAATTCCGCGTAGCCGCCGCGGCCGCGGTCCTTGCTCTCGTAGAGCGCAAGATCCGCTTTCTGGCGCAGCGTCTCGGCCGTGTCGCCCGGCACGGCCACCGCGCCGCCGATCGACACGCGCGGCAGGATCGTTTCGGCTCCGAAAGAGAGTGGTTCGACCATAGCGGCGATGATGTCGGCCGACATCCTCGCCAAGCGCTCGGCCGTAACGCCCTCGCGCAACATCAGGACGAACTCGTCGCCGCCGATCCGGGCGACGAGCGCGTCGTCCGCGGCGGCCTTCAGGATGCGCTCGCCGACCGCGCAGAGGAGCAGATCCCCCGCGGCGTGGCCGAGCGTGTCGTTGATCTCCTTCATCCGGTCGACGTCGATCATCAGGAGGCCGGCGCCCGCATCCGCCTCGGCGGCGCGCCGCTCGAAGAGATGGGTGATGCGCTTGATGAAATGGGCGCGGTTGGCAAGCCCCGTCAGCGCGTCGTGATTGGCCGCGTGCCAGAGCTCGGCCTCGGCGGCATGTCGTTTGGAGATATCCTGCAGGATGCCGAACAGGCGTCGGGGAATGCCGTCCACCAGTTCGACATCGCCGACCGCGCGCACCCATTTCGGCCGCCCGGACTTCGAGTGAATTCGGAAGTTTTCGTCGTATCTCTCGCCGTGCTCGATCAGTCTGAAAAAGCGCTCCTCGATTCGCCGCCTTTCGTCGTCTGGGAACAGGGCGAAGGCGTCCTCGACCTTCATCGGCGTGCCGACCGGGACTTCCCAGATTCGATAGACCTCGTCGGACGACGTGATCAGATTGGTCGCGAGATCGACCTCCCAGCCGCCGACTTCGGCAAGCTCCTCGGTCTGCTTGAACTGACGCTCGCGCAGACGCAGTTCTCGCGCGCGCTGCTCGGCCTTCTCGGCAAGCGCGATGCTGTCGACCGACAGCTTGTGGCTCTCGATGAGCGCCATCGCGACGGTCGCAAGATGCTGCAGCAGCGCCCTTTCATCCGCCGTGATCCGACGCGGGCGTGTGTCGATGACGCAGAAACTCCCGAGCGCGATGCCGGGACGCACCGTCAGCGGCGCGCCGGCATAGAACCGGATCCTCGGCTCACCGGTGACGTAGCGGCTGTCGGCGAACCGTGGATCGGTCGCCGCATCTTCCACCACGAGGAGATCGCCCCCGCGGATCGTCCGGGCGCAGAAGCTGCCGTCGAGCGGAGTTTCGGTCAGGGACAGGCCGCTCACCGACTTGAACCACTGCCGTCGGTCGTCGAGGAGAGCGACCATGCCGATGGGCACGTCGAAGAGGTGGCACGCGCTCTTCACCAACGCGTCCAACGCCTCCGATGGATCGCTGTCCATGATCGCGTAGGAGCGCAGCACTGCGAGGCGCTCGTCGTCGTCGGCCAGGGGGAGGGGTAGGGTCAGCGAAGATGTCACCGAATGGATCCGTCTTTGACAGTCCTCGTGTTGTGACACTTCGCCATCTAAGGAAGGATGAAGAGCCGCCCCTGCATTCTGCTCCAGGGACGGCGCGTCGAAACGGATCCGTCCGCAGAGGTGAAATGTTCTCTCCTTCCGCTTCCGGCCCGCGATCAGTAGGTCGCGCGGCCTCCCGACGCATCGAAGACCGCACCCGTCTGGAAGGAGCATTCCTCGCTCGCGAGCCATGCGACGAGGCTCGTGATCTCGTCCACCGTTCCGAACCGGCCCATCGGGATCTTCGAGAGCATGAAGGCGATGTGCTCCTCGCTCATCTGGTCGAAGATCGCGGTCTTCACCGCAGCGGGCGTCACGCAGTTGACGGTGATGCCGGCCTTGGCGAGCTCCTTGCCGAGCGATTTGGTGAGCCCGATCACCGCCGCCTTGGACGCCGAATAGGCCGATGCGTTCGGATTGCCCTCTTTGCCGGCGACGGAGGCGATGTTGACGATGCGCCCGTAGCCCGCCGCCGTCATGAAGGGCACCACCGCCTTGCAGCCGTGGAAGAGGCCGTGGACGTTGACGTCGAAGACCTGGCGCCAGGCCTCCGGCGCATAGTCCGCGACGCTCGCGTTGGGTCCGGTGATGCCGGCGCTCGAAACGAGGATGTCGATGCCTCCGAGCCTCTCCGCCGTCTCGGCTGCGGCCGCTTCCACCGATGGCCAGTCGGTGATGTCGAGCGCGACGGACATTCCGCCAAGGTCGGCCGCGGCAGAGCCGGCGCGCGCCGCGTCGCGGTCCCAGATGGCGACCTTCGCGCCTTCCGCGGCGAGGCGGGTCGCGATGGTGAGGCCGATGCCCGAGGCACCGCCCGTGACGATCGCTTTTCGGCCGTCGAACCGTCCTGCAAAGGGGCCGCTCATGTCGCAGATCCGGGGTAGATGCTCTCGAAGGCGACGACCCGCTGGCGCTGCGTGCCGAGCTTCTCGATTCCGAGCTCGATCACGTCGTCGGCCTTCAGGAACTCCGGCGGCTTCTTTCCCATGCCGACGCCGGGAGGCGTTCCCGTCGTGATCACGTCGCCGGGCATCAGCGTCATGAACCGGCTGACATAGGAGACGATGGTCGCGCAATCGAAGATCATCGTCGCGCTCGTGCCGGTCTGCTTGCGCGCGCCGTTCACGTCGAGCCACATGCCGAGTGCCTGCGGGTCGCCGACCTCGTCGGACGTCACGAGCCAGGGCCCGATCGGCCCGAACGTGTCGCAGCCCTTGCCCTTGTCCCAGGTGCCGCCGCGCTCGATCTGATACTCGCGCTCCGACACGTCGTTGATAAGGACGTAGCCGGCGACATGGGCCAACGCGTCGGCCTCGCTCACGTGGCGCGCGAGCGTCCCGATGACGATGCCGAGCTCGACCTCCCAGTCGGTCTTCACCGAGCCCTTGGGGGTCATGACATCGTCGTTCGGCCCCTGGATGCAGGTCGTCGCCTTCATGAAGACGATGGGCTCTGCCGGCACCGGCAGGTTCGATTCCGCCGCATGGTCGGAGAAGTTGAGGCCGATGGCGATGAACTTGCCGATGCCGGCGACCGGACACCCGAGGCGCGTTCCGGGCGGTACGATCGGAAGCTCCAGCGGGTCGATCGCCGCGATCTCGGCAATACCCGCTGCGGAGAGGCGGACGCCGTCGATGTCGGAAACGACGGTGGACAAATCGCGGATCGTCCC
>JACMIV010000139.1 GCA_014380965.1 Rhizobiaceae bacterium
CGAGGAGATAGACGCCCTCGTAGACGGCGTTGGCGCGGAACATCGGGAAGACGAAGTCGCGGCAGAATTCCTCGCGCACGTCCTCGATGTAGATCTCCTTGATGCCCATCATCTCGGCCTTGCGGCGGGCGGGTTCGAGCTCCTCGCCCTGGCCGAGATCGGCGGTGAAGGTCACGACCTCGGCGCCGTATTCCGTCTGCAGCCATTTCAGGATGATCGAGGTGTCGAGCCCGCCGGAATAGGCGAGGACGACCTTCTTGACGTCGCGGTGGATGGCCATGGCTGATGTCCCGAGAGTGGCTGCGCTCGGGGCTCTATAGCAAGAGAACGCGCGGAGGGAAGCGCCTGCCCGATGGAAAGGTCGGGCGCCCGACGCGGCGTATGACTGCTTCCATCGCACCCCGCCTCATTGCGGCGGCAGCGTCGATCCTGGCCTGTCGGTGCCGGCAAGACCGCGCAGCCGGTACAGGACACGGTTCGCCAGCGGCTGGCCTGCGCCGATGACGGCGCGGTCGATGGCTTCGGCCCTTGCGAAGATCGCCCGGTGGAGCGCGACGGCGACGATGGCGACGAGAAGCCAGGAGACGACGACGTCGGAGAGGAAATGGCTGCCGAAGGCGATCCGGTTGAGCGAGAAGACGAGCCCGACGGGCACGAGGACCGCGAGAAAGCCACCGCGCCAGGGGCCGGGAGCGATCACCGCGAGGGTCAGCATCGCTATCGCGGAAGCCGCCTCTCCGGACGAGAAGGAGCAGTTGCGCATGCAGGCCTCGGAAAGCTGCCACGCCACGGTGTAGAGTTCGGTGCCGCCGAAGACCACGATGTCCTCCGGTCTCGCCCGGCCGACGAAGTTTTTGAGGAAATGCACCACGATACCGCCGCCCACAGCATAGACCGCGACGGCGTAGAGCGCCTGATGCGGGCGCAGCAGCCAGGAGGCGGCGGGCCGGAAGGCGTGGAGCAGGAGGACGGCTGCGAGACCGGGCAGGAGGAGCTTCGGAACCAGCCGGTTGAAATCGCGGATGGCGACGAGGAGCGGATCGTCCGAAAGAGGAAAGCCGCCGCCGGGCGCTGCGAACAGACCGGATACCGCGATGTCTATGCCGGGAAACGCCATGAAGAGGAAGCTCAGCCCGACGAGCAGATAGGAGAGGAAGCGGATCGGTGCCCGCTGGGCGAAGCCCGGAAGCTCCACCACCGCGGCCCTGACGGTCGGTATCACGATGTCGCGCGCCGCGCGTCGCGCGCCGGTCCGGACTGCAGTTGCCGTCAGACGCGCGACGGCTGGCCAGATCGTTTCCCGATCGCTCGACAGCATAACCAACACCCCCGTGTTCACACCGGGTTCGTCATCGCGGATGTGTGTTACAGACGCGTGATAGACGGCTAACGTTTCGATGACGGATCGATGACGGCAGTGTGGACGCCGCCCTGCTTGCCGGAGGATCGGGCCTGACGGATGAGAAGCCGCTTTCCGGATGGCGCGAGCTCGAAGGAGGGCGTAGAGCGAGAGACTTCCGGCCGACGAGCGACAGGACGCGACCTATGGATTTCATTCCCGATCTCGGCCCCATCCTCGCCTTCACGGCCGCGGCCATCGTCTTGACGATCACGCCCGGTCCCGACATGACGCTGGTTCTGGGGCGCACGCTCTCGCAGGGGAGGGCCGC
>JACMIV010000140.1 GCA_014380965.1 Rhizobiaceae bacterium
AAGACGCTGGCGGCCAAGAGCTTGGTGCAGCCGAAGGCGCGCGTCGGAACGCGGGCGCTGGACAGGAGCCGTTGGAACCTCTTCGACGCCGACGTCCTCCTCTGGCGCTTCGAAGCGGGTCTCGACGAGGAACTGCTCGTCGACCTCTCCGAGATGCGCTCGGCCTTCGAGCCAGCCGCCTCGGCCATGGCTGCGCGGCGGGCGAGCGCCGAAGACGTTGCTGCCCTCTACGAGATCGCCGCGCGCCTGGCCGACCCCGCTCACGACAAGATCTCGATCGCCCGCGTCGACCTCGAATTCCACATCGCGATCGCAAGCGCCTCGAAGAACCCTTTCATGCAATCGGTGACGAACCTGATCGAGGCTGCGCTCGCCATCGCCTTCAAGCTCTCGTCGCCAGCATCGGATCCCGCGAAGATCGCGGAATGCGCGGCCAACCATCGTCGGATCGTCGAGGCAATCGAAGCGCGCGACGAGGCGGCCGCTCGGCAGGCGATGCTGCACGTCATCGACGCGGGAGCGGCGCGTATGCTGCTGGCGCTGGCCGACACGGGATGACGCGTTTGAGACAGCGCGCGATCGTTTGGGTTGCGATGCAAAATCCGACGCGTCAGCTTCACGCATGTGGTATAGACCAAGCTAGGCTGAACTGTCGCCAGCCCATATGATCGTGACGGCGGATTTTGCGGACGGGCTACAGCGCAAGCATCGCGCTGGCGATGCAGGTGTTCAGCCCGGACGACGAAGACCGCCGGTCGCCGTCATCTCCGTCTCGCGATGGATGTCGACTTCGCGACGACGGCCTTATTGGAGAACGTGCTTGAGCCAGAAGAGGGGGAACGTTCAGTACGGCGCTCTGCCCTACGCTGTAGGTCCAGATGGCGACTTGCGCATCTTGCTCGTCACCTCGCGCGGGACGCGGCGCTGGATCATTCCGAAAGGTTGGCCGATGAAGTTCCGCCGGCCACACAAGGCGGCGGCGCAGGAGGCGTTCGAGGAGGCTGGTGTTATCGGCAAGTCCGAGAAACGCCCGATCGGCGTCTACGAATACGACAAGGTGACGGACGATGGCCTCGCGATCCGCTGTACGGTGACGGTGTTCCCGCTCGAGGTGCGCCATCTCGGAAGGACATGGCCGGAAGCAAGCGAACGCGACCGCCGATGGTTCAGCCAAACGGAAGCCGCCGAGCGCGTCGACGAGCCGCAGCTTCAGGACATGCTTCGGACCTATCGACCCTCGGCCTGACCGCCCGCAGCTGAAAGACAGCTTCGACCGGGCTGCAGCCGTATTGTGTTCGCCGCCGAGACCTCAGCCGAGGCTGGTCCGGATCAGGAAGATCGCGCCCTTGAACAAGGCGTAGACGACACCGTAGACGATCACGACCGACACGATCGCGGTGACGAAACCGCTGATGATCCAGACGCCGTCCCTTTCCAGAAGACCCAGCGAGAACATGCAGATGGCAAGTGCCGGCAGCATGTTGCCAAGCGGGATCGGCAGGAAGAGAATCAGCGCCAGGACGAGGCAGACCGCGCCGATGGCATACTCTGCCGGCGGGCGGGCGAGGACCTCGATCCGCGGCTTCAGCAGCCGTTCGGCCCAGGAGATCCAGGGCGCGGCCTTGCCGATCATGCCGGCGAAGTCATCCCGCAGCATCGACCGATCGGCGATCATGCGCGGCAGCCAGGGCCGGCGGGCGAATGTGAGCTGGGCAGCGAGGAAAATCAGCGGCGCGGCGAGAATCGTCGAGGTCCCGGGCGGGGTCGGCAGCGCGTTCGGCATCGCGAAGATCAGCATCAGCGCGCCGAAGGCCCGATCGTCCATGGCCGTCAGGATATCGCCGACCGAGACGCGCTCGCGGCTCGTGTCCTTCGCGATCGAGATCAGGATGTCGGCGAGCTTGCGTTGGGGGTGCTTGCGCGAGCCGCACGCGCCCGCTTCGCCGGACGGCTCGACGTTGGAAGACATGCTCGTGTCCGCCTCGGCTTGTCCGCCAGCCGCCGTGTGGTCTGCGATCGCAACCGGGGGCGGGGATGGTGCCGTCGCCCGATCGGCGCTTCCGTCGGCACACGGCTGACAGCCTTGTTTCGCAGAAGACCGCGAAACCGCCGTCGTGTCGATGAGATGACCCACAAAGCCCCCGAGGAATGCCGCGTCGCGCTGGCCTTATGATGACTCTAAATGGTGAATTGTTGTCCCATCTCGACCACCCGGTTGGTGGGAAGACAATAAAACCCCGACGTGTCGGCCGCCGAGAGCGCCATCGAGATGTAGAGTTGATCCTGCCAGAGCGGCATGCCGTTCTGCGAGGTCGCCCGAAAGGCGCGGCGCGACAGGAAGAACGATGTCGACATGATCTCGAACTTCAGCCCCTTCTTCTTGGCGAGCGACAGCGCCTTCGGCACGTTCGGCTCTTCCATGAATCCGAAGCTCAGGAAGACGCGGGTGAAGAGTTCGGACACTTCCTCGATCCTCACGCGCTCGTCGGGCGGCACGCGCGGCACGTTCTCGACGAGGATGGTCATGATGATGTTGCGCTCGTGGATCACGCCGTTGTGCTTGAGGTTGTGCATGAGCGCGCTCGGCGCAAGCTCGGTATCGGATGTGAGGAAGACCGCCGTGCCGCGGGCGCGCATGGGCTTCGAGCGCTCCAGCATCCGCGTGAGGTCCGATAGCGCGATGCTCTCGCGGTGGGCCTTGCCGTAGGCGATGCGGCTGCCGCGGATCCACGTCCACATGACGAGCGACAGGATCGCGGCAAGCGCCAGCGGGGCGTAACCGCCGTCGAAGACCTTCAGCATGTTCGACGACAGGAAGACGAGTTCGAGCAGGATGAAGGGCGCGACGACGGCCCCGGCGAGGATCGGCGGCCATTTCCAGCATTTCCAGAAGACGATGAAGCCGAGGATCGAGGTGACGACCATGTTGCCGGTGACGGCGATACCGTAGGCGCTGGCGAGCGCGCCGGAGGTCTGGAAGGTCCAGATGAGGACCATGACGCCGACGAAGAGGAACAGATTGACCTTCGGAATGTAGATCTGGCCAAACTGCTCTTCGGACGTGTGGCGGATCTCGAGGCGCGGCAGGAGGCCGAGCTGGATCGCCTGCTGCGTCAGCGAGAAGGCGCCTGTGATGACGGCTTGGCTCGCGATGACCGTCGCCATGGTGGCGAGGATGACGAGCGGCAGTTGGCCCCATTCGGGCGCGAGCAGGTAGAACGGATTTTCCAGGCTCGCCGGATCGGCCATGATCAGCGCGCCCTGGCCGAGATAGTTGAGCGCGAGCGCGGGAAAGACGAGGACGACCCAGGCGACCTGGATCGGCTTGCGGCCGAAATGGCCCATGTCGGCATAGAGCGCCTCGGCGCCGGTGATGGCGAGGAACACCGAGCCGATGACGACGAGCGCCACCCAGCCGTGGTCGGCGGCGAAGAGGATCGCGTTCATTGGATTGAGCGCGAGGAGCACGTCTGGTCGATCGCCGATGTGGAGGAGGCCGAGAACGCCCATGACGATGAACCAGACCAGCGTGATCGGGCCGAAATAGGCGGCGATCTTGCCCGTGCCGCGGCTCTGCACCGCGAAGAGGACGATGAGGATCGCCGTCGTGATGTGGAGGACATAGGCTTCGAGGCCGGGCGCGACGTATTTCAGGCCTTCGACGGCGGAGAGGACCGAGATCGCCGGCGTGATGATGGCGTCGCCGTAGAAGAGCGAGGCGCCGATGATGCCGATGACGATCAGGAAGTTGCGCCGTCCGAGCACTTTCTGCGCGAGCGCCAGCAGCGACAGCGTGCCGCCCTCGCCGTTGTTGTCGGCGTTGAGGATGAGGAGGACGTATTTGACCGTGACGATCAGCGTCAGCGCCCAGACCAGCATCGAGACGACGCCGATCACCTCGACATCGGTGAGGCCGCCCTCGCTCGAATGGACCAGCGCTTCGCGCAGCGCGTAGAGAGGGCTCGTGCCGATGTCGCCGTAGACGACGCCGATGCAGCCGAGCAGCAAGGTCCAGAACCCGGCGGCGTGCGTTTGCTCGCGCGAGGAATGCGTGTCTGCTGCGTCTACGGCCAAGAAACATCTCCGGCGTCGCGGCGCCCCGACGCGAACGCGATCCGAGGCCTGACGACGTCCATAGCATCGAACGGGAGCGCGAAGGAGTCGCGTGGCCCTTGTCGGGGGGGCTTGGTAGTCGGATTGTTGTCGCGGCGCAACCTTTGGCGCGGCGGAAGGCGGCCGAGACGACCCGCGGGCAGATCGGTCCGCCTCGTCTCGGGCCTGATACCATGAGCCCTAACGTTTGACCGTTGCGCGTTGTCGCAACCCCCCCCGCTGCCCTCCTGAGCTTGTCGAGGGGGAGATGGCCGCCCTTCGACAAGCTCAGGAGGCCAGAGGGGGTTTGCCGCAGAACCTTGCGGTTTACGGTCAGCGCCGTGCGTATGAAACGCCAATGCCCGGAGGGGCGTCCGGGCATTGGCGTCTTCGTGGCATGGGGCTGGAACGGCTCCGGGCGGGCGCGGTTCAGGGCCTATTCGGCAGGAAGCGGTCGGCCTTCGGGATTCGCCTTCGCAGCGGCCGTCGCGTCGCCCGGCTTATCCTTCGGCGTCAGCAGCTTGTAGAACATCGGGATGAAGAAGATCGCGACGAAGGTGGCGAGGATCATGCCGCCGATGACGCCGGTGCCGATCGAGTGCCGGCTCGCCGAGCCGGCGCCTGTCGAGATGGCGAGCGGCACGACGCCGAAGATGAAGGCCAGCGACGTCATGATGATCGGGCGGAACCGCAGGCGCGCGCCCTCGATCGCGGCATCGTAGATGCTGAGGCCCTCGTCGCGCTTCAGGACGACGAACTCGACGATCAGGATCGCGTTCTTGGCCGCAAGGCCGACGAGCGTGACGAGGCCGATCTGGAAGTAGACGTCGTTGTCGAGCCCGCGCAGCCAGATCGCCGACAAGGCCCCCAGCATCGCGAAGGGCACCGCGAGGATGACCGCGAGCGGCAGCGACCACCGTTCGAACTGGGCGGCGAGGATGAGGAACACCATCACGATGCCGAAGCCGATGGCGATCGCGCCGGTGCCGCCGGTCTGGATCTCCTGGTAGGATGAGCCCGTCCAGGCGATCTCGAAGCCCTCGGGCAGGTTTCCCGCGAGTTCCTGCATGGCCGCGAGCGCCTGGCCGGAGGAGAAGCCGGGCGCCGGATTGCCGCTGACCTTCGCCGAGGTGAAGGCGTTGAAACGCTCGATGAGGTCCGGCCCGACGACCCGGTCGACCTTCAAAAGGGTATCGAGCGGGATCATCGAACCGGACGTCGCCCGCACGAAGACGAATTTCAGGTCCTCCGGCTTTTCGCGGAAGGCCGCCTCCGACTGGAGGCTGACGCGGTAATTGCGGCCGAGCAGCGTGAAGTCGTTCACGTAGAGGCTGCCGAAGGTCGACTGCATCGTCGTAAAGATGTCGGCGATCGGCACGCCGAGAGCCTTCGCCTTCTCGCGGTCGACGTCGATCTTGTACTGTGGGACATTCGGTGAGAACGTCGTGCGCACGCCCGCCAGCTCCGGCCGTTTGGCGGCTTCTCCGACGAGCGCGTTCGTCACTTCGACGAGCCGTGCGACGCCGCCGCCGGCGCGGTCCTGAACGTAGAGCTCGAAGCCGCCGGTGGTCGACAGGCCCTGGATCGGCGGCGGGTTGAAGGCGAGCACCATTCCGTCCTTGATTCCGGAGTTCGCGCCCATGAAGGCACCCGGCAAGTTGCGCCCGTCCTGTTCCGGCTCGGTGCGTTCGCCCCAGTCCTTGAGGGTCACGAAGGCGGTGCCGGCGCTGGTGCGCTGCGTGCCCGCCAGGAGATCGAAACCGGCGAAGGCGACGACGTCGGCCACCGCCGGGTTTTGGCGGACGTTCTCGCTGACCTGTTCCATCACGTCGGTGGAACGCGAGAGGGACGAGGCCGGCGGCAGGATGCCGACGACAAGGTTCGAGCCCTGGTCCTCGTCGGGAACGAGCGAGCCGGGGAGGGCGGTGAAGAGGTAGGCCGCACCGCCGCAGATGCCGGCGAAGAGCAGGAGGCCGACGATGGTGTTCTTCAGCAGGAAGGACACGCCGGCGACGTATCCGTCGGTGAGCTTGTCGAAGCCCTTGTTGAACCAGCGGAACGGCGCCAGCGGCTTCTTGTGCGTCTCGCGCAACATGATCGAGCAAAGCGCCGGCGTCAGCGACAGCGCCACGATACCGGAGATGGTGACCGAGACCGCGATCGTCACCGCGAACTGGCGGTACATCGTGCCGGCAAGGCCGCCGAGGAAGGCGACGGGGATGAACACGGCGCAAAGGACGAGCACGATGGCGATCACCGGCTCGGCGACTTCCGTCATCGCCTTCGAGGTCGCCTCCTTCGCCGGAAGGCCCTCCTCGCGCATGATGCGCTCGACGTTCTCGAGCACCACGATCGCGTCGTCGACGACGATGCCGATGGCCAGCACCAGCGCGAAGAGCGTCAGGAGGTTGATCGAGAAGCCGAGCACCAGAAGCATGCCGAAGGTGCCGATGATCGAGACGGGCACCGCCACCATCGGGATCACCGTCGCGCGGAAGCTCTGGAGGAAGAGATAGACGACGACGAAGACGAGGATCATCGCTTCGATGAAGGTGATGATGACCTCCTCGATCGAGGCCGTGATGAACTTCGTCGTGTCGTAGGGGATGGCGTAGGTGATGCCGTCGGGGAACTGGCCGGAAAGGCGGTCCATGCCCTCGCGCACGGCCGTCAGCGTGTTCAGCGCGTTGGCCCCAGGCTGGAGATAGATGCCGATCGGCACTGTCGAGCGGCCGTTGTAGGTGGCGTTGAAGCCGTAGTCCTGCGCGCCGAGCTCGACGCGGGCGACATCCTTTAGCCGTAGCGAGGCGCCGTTGGCGTCGGAGCGAAGGATGATCTCCTCGAAGGCGGCGGCGTCCGGCAGGCGCCCGGCCGTCGTCACGGAATAGGTGAAGGAAAGGTCCTGGCCGGTCGGCTCGGCGCCGAACTGGCCGGCGGCGAACTGCGAGTTCTGTTCCTGGATCGCGGCCGAAACGTCCGCCGGCGTCAGGTCGTATTGCGCGAGCTGGTCCGGCCGCAGCCAGATCCGCATGGAATAGTCGCGCTGGCCGAAGAGCTGCACGTCGCCGATGCCCGGCAGGCGCTTCAGCTCGTCGAGCACGTAGAGGAGCGCGTAGTTCGAGACGTAGGTCGCGTCGTAGCGCTCGTCGCCCGAGGTCATGGTGATGACGGCGAGAATCGAGGAGGAACGCTTCGAGACGGTGACGCCGAGACGCTGGACCTCGTTCGGAAGCTGGGAAGTCGCCGCCTGGACGCGGTTGTTGACGTTGATCGTCGCCTGATCGGGATCGGTGCCGCTCTGGAACGTCACGGTGATGCTCGTCGAGCCCGACGAGGAGTTCGTCGAGCGCATGTAGAGCATGTCCTCGACGCCGTTGATCTCCTGCTCGATCGGAGCGGCCACCGTCTGCGCGAGCGTCTCGGCGCTGGCGCCGGGATAGCTCGCTGCCACCACCACTTCCGGCGGCACGAGCTGGGGGTACTGCTCGATGGGGAGCGATGTGAGGCCAGCGGCGCCGGCGATGAGGATGACGATCGAGATGACGGCCGCGAAGATCGGCCGCTGGACGAAGAAGTAGCGGGTCTTCACTGGGCCTCTCCCGTCGCGCTGCCGGATGACGCTGAGCCGCCGTCTGCTTCACTCGCCGCAGGAGCGGCGGCGGGTGCAGGTTCGGTCGCCTGGGCGGGCGCCGCCGGTGCAGCTGCTTCCTCGTCGCCCGTTGTCGCGGGCAG
>JACMIV010000141.1 GCA_014380965.1 Rhizobiaceae bacterium
GTATTCCTTGCCCGTCAGATGCACGCGCTGGCCGTTCACCTCGACAGTCTTCGCGTCGAGATTGACCGTGAGGTCGCCGGTGATGATGACCGACTGGGCATGACCCTTGGAGCGGCGCACGATGGCGTGGATGCGGGCGACCAGCTCGTCCTTGTGGAAGGGCTTGGTCATGTAGTCGTCGGCGCCGAAGCCTAGGCCGCGAACCTTGTCCTCGATGCCGGCCATTCCGGAGAGAATGAGGATCGGCGTCTTCACCTTCGAGAGGCGGAGCGTTCGAAGAACCTCGTATCCGGACATGTCCGGAAGGTTCAGGTCCAGAAGAATGATGTCGTAGTCGTAGAGCTTGCCGAGATCGACGCCCTCTTCTCCGAGATCGGTCGTATAGACGTTGAAGCTCTCGGATTTCAGCATCAATTCAATACTTTGCGCGACGGCGCTGTCATCCTCGATCAAAAGAACGCGCATTCAAGGTCCCTCTCCGCAGAGCCTGCCGGAACCACGATCCCGGCAATAGTCTCATCCGTGGTGCATCCGTTCCTGAAAACTGGCACGGAATGGTTAACAAATATTGTCGCTTGAGCGAGGCTGACGGGTCTGGCTGCGCTGATTTCGTCATGGTCTTCGTGGGTTCACGTCCACCGCATCTTGTCCGGATCTTCGGTTTCCTGCGAAGCGTTCGACCCATGGTATCTGCGGCATTGGATTTACCGAGCCTTAAATCCTCGCACCTATGATTAACGGTGCGCGTAAACGGATGGTTAAAGCCATAAGCCGCGAGGCTTGCCTGAAACCTCCGTCTGTCGCGCACTGAAAGGCTGCTGCCTGAAGCGGCCTCGGTGGACCTGAGGATGATGGGATGAAACGTGACAACCTCGTGCGCCTGGCGCGTTTCAAGGTGAACGAGAAGCGCCGTCAGGTCGAACAGCTGGAACTGATGATGGGTGAATTCGGCCGAATGGCCGGCGAACTCGACGCGCAGATTCTCAACGAGGAGAAGCGGGCCGGCATCAGCGACGTCTCCCATTTCGCCTATCCGACCTTCGCGAAGGCCGCCCGTGGTCGCCGCGACAACCTGATGAACTCGGTCAAGGACCTCCGCGTCCAGCTCAACGCCGCCAAGATCGCCCACGAGGAGGCCGACGCCGAACTCGTGAATGCGGAGAAGCTCGAGCAGCGCGACGAGGCCGAGGAGCGCCGCGCCGCAAGCGCCTGATCGAGCGCTCCGGGCCCGTCCCGTCCGACCGGGGCATGGAAGCGGGGAGCGACCGATCGGCGGGCCGGCCTTAGAGACTCGGATAGAGTTTCACCAGTTCGCCGCGTTTGCTCCCGTCGGCACCCTCTGCGACGTCGACGGCATATCGCGCCTCCGGATCGTCCTTCCAGCCGGCGATGTGCTCGTCGCGCAGGACGAGCGTCATGTCGCGATAGGCGACATGTCCGGCCCGGTCCTTCCAGTCGACGTCCGCCCATCCGATCGTTGGCATCGCTGCATCTCCTTGGTCGTTTCGAGGGGGAGGCATAGCCGCCGTGACGCTTGGGTCGCAAGAGCCCCGCCTTGCCGGCGGGGCGCCGAAGGCCGTGGAGCGACGCCGAGGAGGGGCCGAGACGCCTACGCAGAGGGGGACTGCAGGCGCACATCATAATTCGTTGAGCGGGCGAGCGATTTGCAGCGGTCGGCGATGGACTTCCGCGCCGCGCGTCCGATGTTCTCGGCACGCGCCATCCACCGTCTTGCACATCCGAAGCGCGAGGCCGCTGGAAGGCCCCGAGCGCCGACGAGACTCTCTCGCGCGCCTGGCCACGAAGGGAGAACGAATGATGACACCAGTCGACAAAGACGCCGAAGTCCGGGACAGAGCCTATTTTCTGTGGGAGGAGGCAGGCCGACCCGCAGGCCGCGAGCACGAGTTCTGGGCGCAGGCCTCGCGCGAGATCGAGGGCGACGATGCGAGCGAAAACGGCGGGACCGACGCATCTCAGAACGGCCGCAGCCGATAAGTCTCCAAACTTTGATGTGACGGATGGATGCCGGACGTCTGTCGCGGCAGAAGCTATCGGGAACTGACAGGCGCCCAAACTCACCCTACTTTTGCGGCGGAACGCAAAAAAGCCGGCACGGAGCCGGCTGATTTGTCGATGCTGCCGCAAACTTGCCCTCAGTGGTGCATGTCCACTTTCTTCCGGTACTCCTGAAGCTGGGTCGTCCGCAGCCCGGCAAGACCGTGGCTGTCGATCGAGACCTGCCAGGAGAGGAATTCCTCCACCGTCAGCGTGTAGCGTGAACAGGCTTCGTCGAGGCTAAGCAAGCCTCCACGCACAGCTGCTACGACCTCCGCCTTGCGGCGGATGACCCAGCGGCGGGTGTTCGACGGGGGAAGGTCTGCTATCGTCAGGGGGCTCCCGTCAGGGCCGATGACGTACTTCACTCGCGGTCTAACCTGATCGGTCATTGTACTCTCTACAAAACTCAAAGACCCAATCGTCGATTCAACCTAGCGCGGCGCTTTTAAAATTCCGCTAAACCCTCTGTAATCATTTGATAAGATGTTGAAGTGAGCTGTGAGCAGCTCTTGCGCTTCCTCGATGATGCCTCGCTTCCGACATCTTCGACTCGCCGCAATTCCTCCAGCATTTCAGCCTATTGGCAAAATCGGCCGGTCAACCGGATCGCTGTTTCGCCGCGCGTTGGCATCCGCACGAGGTGCCGTTAAAAGAAGGACGGAGACAAAATTTCCGTTCGCGCCGGGCAAAGAAAGCCGAATGTCATGTTGAACAGCCTCGATCTGCCGAAGGCGCCCGGGGACACGCGTGTCGTCGTCGCCATGTCCGGAGGCGTCGACTCGTCCGTCGTCGCCGCGATTTTGAAGGCGGAGGGCTACGACGTCGTCGGCATCACGCTCCAGCTCTACAATGCCGGAACCAATGCTCCGAAGCGCGCAGGATCGTGCTGCGCAGGGCAGGACATCCACGACGCGCGGCGCGTGGCCGAAGCGCTGGCCATCCCGCATTACGTGCTCGACTACGAGGAGATATTCCGGAAGTCGGTCATCGACCCGTTCGCGGAAAGCTACATCGCGGGCGAGACGCCGATCCCTTGCGTCGCCTGCAACCAGACCGTCAAGTTCCGCGATCTTCTCGCGACCGCAAGGGATCTGGGCGCGGAAGCGCTGGCGACGGGCCATTACATCGACAGCCGTCCGGGCGTGGGGAGCAGCGCGCATCGCGGGCTCTACCGACCCGCCGATATGGCGCGCGACCAGAGCTATTTCCTCTATGCGACCACGCAGGCGCAGATCGATTTCCTGCGATTTCCCCTCGGCCGGCTGACCAAGACGGAGACGCGCGCGATTGCCGCCCACCACGGGCTCGTCGTCGCGGACAAGCCCGACAGCCAGGACATCTGCTTCGTCTCGAAGGGCCGTTACGCCGACATCATCGAGCGCCTGCGCCCCGGCGCGGGCACGCCCGGCGACATCGTGCACGTCGACGGCCGCACGCTCGGCCGCCACGACGGCATCGTCAACTTCACCATCGGCCAGCGACGCGGCATCAAGCTCTCCTCGCCCGAGCCGCTCTACGTCGTCGCGCTGGACGCCCGGACGGGGCAGGTTGTCGTCGGCCCGCGGGAAGCGCTGGCGACGCGCCGGCTGGTGCTGCGCTCAGTCAACTGGCTCGGCGGCGACGGCATCGACGTTGCCACGGCCGAGGGCACGGAACTCTTCGTCAAGGTCCGCTCGACCCGTCCTCCCGCGGCGGCAACGGTGTTTTGGGAAGACGGGGAGACGGTCGTCGAGCTTGCCCTCGGGGAGGACGGCGTTGCTCCCGGCCAGGCTTGCGTCTTCTATTCCGGCGATGGCGCCGGCGCGCGCGTTCTCGGCGGCGGCATCATCGCCCGCACGGTATCGCCTGCGCGGTCGATGCCGCCGTCGACGACGACGCTGTCCGACGCCGCGGAATGAGGCTGTGGCCGACCGGGAGGCACGGGGATCGACGATGGGGATGAACCGGCATCACTCCCATTCGAGCTCGGCGAAGGCGCCGGTCGCATTGCGCGTATTGTACTCCTCGAAGAGCTGCCATCGGCCCGCTTCGGACGCGGCCGCCGTCGCCACCGCCTCCGACAGAGTCTCGCCCTTCGCCAGAGCGGCCCGCAGGTCCGCTGCAAGCGTTTCGAGATAGCGCTCCTCGTCGTCGAGCGCCGCCGGCCAGGACGCCGTCGCCGGACCGTGTCCAGGCACGACCTGCCGGGCGGGCAGGGCCCTCAACGCGCCCATCGCGCCGAGCCAGCCGAGGAGGCTCCCGTCGAGCGTCGGGCAGTGATCGAGGAAGACGAGGTCGCCTGCAAAGAGCGTGCCCGTCTTCTCGTCGAGAACGGTGAGATCGTTGTCGGTGTGCGCCGTCGGCCAGGGCGTCAAGAGAAGCCGCCTGTCGCCAAGATCGATCGCGATCGGCGCGGCGACGGAAAGGCTCGGCGGAACGATCGCGACCTCCGCCATCAGCGCCTCGCCCATCAACTCGACATTGGAAGCGAGATAGGCCTCGCGACGCGCTGCGAGCGCCGCGCCCAGATTGGCATGCCCGACGAAGGTCGTCTCGCCGCCGAGAAAGGCCGCATTGCCGAAGACGTGGTCGGGATGCATGTGCGTGTTGACGACGTGGCGGATCGGCAGGTCCGTGACCGCCCGCACCGCCGCCATCAGCCGACGCCCCTGAAGCGTGCTGCCGCCGGAGTCGACGATCGCGACCGACCGCGTCCCGACGACGAAGCCGATATTGGCGATGGCGCCTTCGTTCGCCGCGCGCATCAGATCGATCGCGCCGGTATGGACGAAGACCCCGTCCTCGACCTCCTTGATGGGCAGGGGCTCGACCGCCTCGACCGGGACGTCGCCCGGCGCCGCCATGACGACACCCGGCACCCAGGGCAGCGCCAGCAGCGGCAGCGCGAGGCACGCGAA
>JACMIV010000142.1 GCA_014380965.1 Rhizobiaceae bacterium
AGCCGGAGGGGGCTCCGGCCATGACGTTCACCGATCATGCACCATGATAGGGCGGGCTCGCAATGCTGCAGAGCACACCTCGCCGTCCGCGGACCCGCCTCTGTGGCCGAAATGCGGCGACGCGGTCCGTCGTGAAGCCCGCCAAGCGACAGGTTGCGACTGCGCTACACGCGGCGGCTGCAAGGTGTCTGCGGCCGGCGGCCGTTCCTCACGGCGTCTTGCGGTGTGTCGACCGCATCGCCAGGCCCTGCAGCACGTCTGCGCCGAAGGACGCCTGTCGCTCCGGCAGGACGATCCGCCGGAGCGAAACGCCATGGAGCGTCTCGGTCGCTGTCGCCGGCATTCGCGCGATTGCCTCATGCTCGAGAAGGTCGACGACGAGTGTCACTTTTGCACGGTCGACGAAGCGTTCCTCGATGATGCCGATGCCCGAAACCTCGATCAGACCGCGGATGGTCGCTGGAGCGACGGCAAAGAGGCTGTTGCCCTTCCGCTCGAGGAACACCTGGTCGTCGCCGACGAGAGCCGACTCGATGCCGAGGAGTTCGGCGCGGCGCAGGAGCGACAGCGCGAGCGCGGATTTTCCAGAGCGCGATCTGCCCCGGATGAGAATGCCTTCGCCGCCCACCGACACGACGCTCGCATGGACATTGCGAGGCGACGCTGCGTTCGCAGGGGCCGTTTCTGCGGCCTCGATGTCGGAGCGCTCGTTCATTCGCCGGGCAGACAGACGGTGAAGCGGGCGCCCGCCAGACCGTTCGGAGCGGCGGGGTCCTCGATGTTCTCGGCGTCGAGCGTACCGCCATGGGCCTCGACGATCTGGCGCGAGATCGAGAGGCCGAGGCCGGAGTTCTGGCCGAAGGCTTCCGCGGACGGCCGGTCTGTGTAGAAGCGCTCGAAGATCCGCTCGATCTTCTCGGCCAGGATACCGGGTCCGTTGTCCTCGACGACGACGAAGATCTGCCGGCCGCTGCGGAAGAGCCGGATGAGGATATGCCCGCCCTCCATGGGCACGAAGGAGCGGGCATTGTCGATGAGATTGGTGAAGACCTGGCTGAGGCGGAGGTCATGTCCGCCGACGATATAGGTTCGTCCGGGTCCTGCCGGGGCGACCTTCAGCTCGATCGTGGTGTCCCAGCCGGCCTTTGCATGCGTCCTCGCGCCGTCGACGACGGAGCCGAGAAGACTGCCGAGATCAACGGGGTCGGTCACCTCGCGCGCGAGCTCCGCGTCGAGGCGAGAGGCGTCGGAAATGTCGGTGATGAGCCGGTCGAGGCGGCGCACGTCGTGCTCGATCACTGCGAGCAGCCGCTGCTTTGAATGTTCGTTCCGGGCGTGGGGCAGCGTCTCGACGGCACTGCGGAGCGAGGTCAGCGGGTTCTTCAACTCATGGGAGACGTCGGCCGCGAAGCTTTCGATCGCATCCATGCGCCGGTAGAGCGCGTTGGTCATCTCGCGCAGCGCCGAGGCGAGATTGCCGACCTCGTCCGCACGGTCGCCGAAATCGGGAATCTCCTCGCGCGACTTGACGCCCCTCTTCACCCGGATCGCCGCGGCCGAAAGCCGGCGGAGCGGTGTCGCGATGGTCGAGGCGAGGAGGATCGACAGAAAGATCGTGACGAGGGCGGCGACCGCGAAGACGCGCACGATCGCCATGCGCTCGGCCTGCACGATCTTGTCGATATCGCCGCCTTGCGTTGAGAGGAGCAGCACGCCGAGGACGGCCCGGAAGCGCTGGATCGGCACTGCGACCGAGACGATGAGCTCGCCCCTGTCGGTGACGCGCACGACGGTGGCAGGCCCCCCGGTCAGCGCGTTCATCACCTCGGGATAGGTGGTGCCCGAGCCGCCCGGCGTCTCCGAATAGATCGGCAGATCGCTGCGCTGGAAGAACTGGCGGAGCCATTCGCCGGCGCGCTGGGTGAAGACCGGTTCGTCGTCGACGACGGGTGGAAGCTCGTATCGCAGGACCTGTCCGCGCGAGTAGAGGTGGCGGGAGTCGAGGATGAGATTGGCGTCGCGGTCGTAGAGCCGGGCGCGGGTGCGCGTCGGCGAGATCAGCCGGCGCAGGAGCGGCGCGACGCGCTCGGGATTGATCGGGAAATCGAGACTGTCAGCCGATTCCGTTCCGGGCTGAAGCGTCGCGCCGGCCTGGAGTTCGAGCAGCCGCTCTGGATCGAGCGTGATCGAGTTGGTCTCCACCGTTGCCGACGAGGCAATGGCGCTCGCGATGATCTCCCCTTGCGTCAGAAGGCTTTCGACGCGCGCGTCGATAAGGCCGGCGCGGAACTGGTTGAGATACAGGATGCCCGAGACGAGAACGATCAGGGCGACGAGGTTGAGGAAGACGATCCGCCGCGTCAGCGAGGAGAAGATCGAATGGCCGAGCAGCCATCGCGTCTGGGTGACGACGCGGCGCCCGAAGGGCAGGCGTCGAAGACGTGCGCGCGCGATCGCATCCCGCCGCCTCCGGCGCGCCGCGGCGAGATCCCTTGCCGTATCACCGTCGGTGTTTGCGACCATGGTGAGCGTAGACCCCGCCGTGCGCCTCGTCCCCTTAGGGAGGGGCGTCTCTGAGCACGCCCGACCCGATATCAGGTTTCGCGGAACCTGTAACCGACGCCGTAGAGCGTCTCGATCATGTCAAAGTCGTCGTCGATCGCCTTGAACTTCTTGCGCAGCCTTTTGATGTGGCTGTCGATCGTGCGGTCGTCGACATAGACCTGTTCATCATAGGCCGCGTCCATAAGCGCGTCCCGGCTCTTCACGACGCCGGGGCGCTGGGCGAGCGAATGGAGGATGAGGAATTCCGTCACCGTCAGCGTGACGGGCTGGCCCATCCAGGTACAGGTGTGGCGTTCCTGGTCCATGACGAGGAGGCCGCGCTCCAGCGAAGCCTCGGGCGTTGGGCCGGTCTTGACGCCTTCGCGCGCCGCGCCGCGCCGGAGGATCGCCCGGACGCGCTCGACGAGAAGGCGTTGGGAGAAGGGTTTGCGGATGTAGTCGTCGGCGCCCATCTTGAGGCCGAAGAGCTCGTCGATCTCCTCGTCCTTCGAAGTGAGGAAGATGACGGGAAGGTCCGACTTCATGCGCAGTCGCCGCAGGAGCTCCATGCCGTCCATGCGGGGCATCTTGATGTCGAAGATGGCGAGATGCGGAGGACGCGATTGAAGGCCTTCGAGCGCCGAGGCACCGTCGGTATAGGTCTCGACCCGGTAGCCCTCGTTCTCCAGCGCGATCGATACCGACGTCAGAATATTCCTGTCGTCGTCCACCAGCGCAATTGTCGGCATCCTGTCGGTCTCCATTCATCAACGTTCCTGCGGGATGTCGGCATATCACCCCTGCAGAGACCTTCGTTGCGTCGCGCGGTCGGCGGAAGGAGCAATGGCCCTTCGACCGGCACGCGCCGCGGTATGTCCCGCATCCTGTCACGCGACATCATTCCGTATTAAATGTGGCGGATCGCCTGAATTGCAAAGCGGATGCGAATATGGGCGTGCCGCGAGCCGCGTGGTCGATGTGTCGTCAACAAGAAACGGCGGCCGACACCGCCGTTTCTCGAGCGAGAAAGTCGATTCCGTTCGGGAGCGACATCTCTTGAAGGTCGATTACAGGGTAACCTTGCGATACTCCGTCGTATCCGGCCTGTCCTTGTCGCCGAGATAGGCTTTGGCGAACTCGAAGACCTGCTCGATCTTGTTCGCCTTGACGTTCCAAAGCTCGGCCTGATCGGGATCGACGACGAGCACCGCGACGCTCGGATCGTCCTTGCCCTGCGGCATCCAGGCTTCCGCCTCGCCGTCCCAGATCTCCGCGACGAGCGCGCGATCCCCGGAGATACGGGCGGTTCCCGTCGCCGAGACATACTTGCCGTGCTTGGAGAAGGTGAGGGCGACTTGATTGTCAGCCTCGATCTCGTCGACCTTGTGGGAATTGCGATCGGTCAGGAAAAGAATTTCCTGCCGCCCTTTCGAAACCCGCGGCGCCATCGGCCGCGCGCGCATGCGCCCGTCGGCATGAGTCACAACCATGCAGGTGTCAAAGTCGTCTACCATATCCCAGAATGCGTCCGTCGAAGTCATCGCGTTCTTCCTTTCGATCCGTTTCGGCCGTGCGACGAAAACGATGTCGCCTTCGGCCAGCCACGACAGGAATGCGCCAGAGCCCGAAAGGTCGCCGACCCCTCTGCCGAAAGGTACGCAACGCCTTGATCGGAGCGGAGGGGAACGCAGCTCGACCGGCAGGTCGCTAAAAAATCGTCGCATGACGAAACGATTAAAACTTTCGATCGAACCGATTAAATCACCTTTCTGTAGGTTTAAATCGATTAATGGGCTGAAAAGATTAAGCAAATCAAATGGCCGGCGCTTGATGAGCATGATGCACCGCAGTATCTACTACGATACTTGTTCGGCCGACGGGTCGCCGGACGTTCATCTGGAGACGAGGCACCATGGACGAAATCGGTCTGCGCAATCCGGGCAAGGGCATCGAGACGACGGGCCTGTCCGGCCTTTCTTCGCTGCGCTGGAACATGAACGAGGTTGAACTGACCGAGACCGCGATCCGCCGCGGCGAGGGTCAGTTCACGGCACATGGCGCCCTCGTCGTCACCACCGGTCAGCACACCGGCCGCTCGGCCAAGGACAAGTTTGTCGTCCGTGACGCGAACACCGATCCCGCGATCTGGTGGGACAACAACAAGCCGATGGAGCCGGCGGCGTTCGAGCGGCTCTTCGACGATTTCAAGGCACATGCCCGGGGCAAGGACCTCTTCGTCCAGGATCTCGTCGGCGGCGCCGATCCCGACAACGCGATCGAGACCCGCGTCGTCACCGAATATGCCTGGCACGCGCTGTTCATCCGCAACCTGCTCATCCGTCCGACGCGCGACGAGATCGCGAGCTTCGATCCGGAGCTGACGATCATCGACCTGCCGTCCTTCCGCGCCGATCCCGAGCGTCACGGCTGCCGCTCGGAGACCGTCATCGCCTGCGACCTGACGCGCAAGATCATCCTCATCGGTGGCACGTCGTACGGCGGTGAGATGAAGAAGAGCGTCTTCACGGTGCTCAACTACCTTTTGCCGGCGCGCGGCGTCATGCCGATGCACTGCTCGGCGAATGTCGGGGATGACGGCGACGTCGCGGTGTTCTTCGGCCTCTCGGGCACCGGCAAGACGACGCTCTCGGCCAATCCAGACCGCACGCTCATCGGCGACGACGAGCATGGCTGGGGAGAGGACGGCGTGTTCAATTTCGAGGGCGGTTGCTACGCCAAGACGATCAAGCTGTCGGCCGAAGCCGAACCCGAGATCTTCGCGACGACGCGCATGTTCGGCACCGTGCTCGAGAACGTCGTGTTGGTGGGTACGCGCATTCCCGACTTCGACGACAAGTCGCTGACGGAGAACACCCGCGCCGCCTACCCGCTGCACTACATTCCGAACGCGAGCCCGACGGGCCGCGCGGGGCACCCGAAGAATATCATCATGCTGACCGCCGATGCCTTCGGCGTGCTGCCTCCGATCGCAAGGCTGACCTCGGCCGAGGCGATGTACCACTTCCTCTCCGGCTACACCGCGAAGGTTGCCGGCACTGAGAAGGGCATCACCGAGCCGGAGGCGACCTTCTCGACCTGCTTCGGCGCGCCTTTCATGCCGCGCCATCCGTCGGAATACGGCAATCTCCTGCGCGATCTCATCGCCCGGCACGATGTCGACTGCTGGCTGGTGAACACTGGCTGGACCGGCGGCGCCTACGGCACCGGTTCACGCATGCCGATCAAGGCGACGCGTGCCCTCCTCGCCGCGGCCCTCGACGGGTCCTTGAAAAACGCCACGTTCCGCATCGACGGCAATTTCGGCTTCGAGGTTCCGGTGGCCGTCGACGGCGTCGATGCCGCGATCCTCGACCCGCGATCGACCTGGGCTGACAAAGCCGCGTACGACCGGCAGGCGGCCAAGCTCGTCGAGATGTTCCGCGCGAACTTCCAGAAGTTCGAGGCGCATGTCGACGCCGAAGTGATGGAAGCCGCGCCGACGATCACGGCGATCGCCGCCGAGTAAGCCTCGAGGAATAGGCCCGCGGCCGGACCCTCTGGGGGCTGGTCGCGGGCCTTTTTCGTTCGCGGATACGCCGGGCAGCGCGTTCCTGCGCCGCAAGGCCGCTCCGCCGACCTTCGCAGCGCGATCGTGCCTTGCAATCGGGCTGCCGAGGCTCGACAAGGCGCATAAGCACCGCCAACCGCTGGGACAGTCGAGATGAGCGAGGAAGACGGCCTGCGCGTGTCTCCCCGTGTGCTCATCCCGGCCGAGGACCTCCAGGAGGCCTTCATCCGATCTGGCGGGCCGGGCGGGCAGAACGTCAACAAGGTCGCGACGGCCGTGCAACTCCGCTTCGACGCGCGTCGCAGCAGGGCCTTGTCGGACGAAGTCGCGGTGCGGCTGATGAAGCTTGCCGGCAGCCGCGCGACCAAGGCCGGCGAGATCCTCATCGAGGCCTCCCGTTTCCGGACGCAGGAGCGCAACCGCGAAGACGCCCGCGAGCGCCTGGCGACGCTCATCCGGGAGGCACTCGTCCCGCCTCCGCCGCCGCGCAAGAAGACCAAACCATCCAAGGGCGCCGTGGAGCGCCGCCTGTCGGCGAAGAAAGGCCGGTCCGAGATCAAGAAGGGCCGCGGTCGGATCGAAGACTAGAAGGCATGACGCCAAGTGCATGGGCGTTCGCGGAGCCTTGCGAAGATAAAGGTAAATCGCCGCGACCCTCGAAGATTTTGTGTCACAAATAAAACATCTGGTCCGCGGCGGGGCAAGGCACATTGCTGCAATGGTGCGATCATGTAGTGGTGTCCGAAGGTAGAAAACGACATGTGGCAGAAAGAAGAAGGTTCATTTTTAAGAAGTTCGAAACAATCAATAATGTGTGATGAAAAATCATGCAGCTTTTCGGCCCGGCTCCCGTATCTGCCGTACCTTTCGCTTCTGAAAGGCATCCCTTTTCAACGAAAAAGGTACGCCCCATGATCAAGTCCATCATCCGCTCGGCTGCGATCGCCACGATCCTCGCCGCCGGCACTGCCGGTGCCTTCGCGCAGGAGCCGGTCACCGTCGGCGGCGCCCCGATGTATGCCGACAAGACGATCGCGGAGAACGCGCCGAACGCCGAGAACCTGTCGACGCTGGTCGCCGCCGTGCAGGCCGCAGGCCTGGTCGAAACGCTTGGCGGAGCGGGCCCCTTTACGGTTTTCGCCCCGGATAACCGGGCGTTTTCGGCGCTGCAGCCGGGGGCGGTC
>JACMIV010000143.1 GCA_014380965.1 Rhizobiaceae bacterium
GCGACCTCCGCGACGCTGATCGCCGTCTTCGTCCCGCTCTCCTTCTTGTCGGGTCAGGTCGGCCGGCTCTTCTCCGAATTCGGCCTCGTGCTCGGCGTCGCGGTAGCGGTCTCGACCTTCGTCTCGCTCTCGCTTTGTCCGATGATGTGCGCCTATGTGCTGAAAGAGACCGGAGCAGAGAAGAGCTGGTTCGAGAAGCGCGTCGAGCGCACCCTCGAAGGCATGAATTCCATCTATCGCGCCATGCTCTCGCGGGCGCTGAAGATGCCGGCCGTCGTGCTCGCCGTCGCCGTCTTCATCGCGGCAAGCTCGGTCGCGCTCTACGAACGCCTGCCGAACGAGCTGACCCCGCCGGAAGACCGCGGCCAGTTCTTCATCCGCATCGAGGCGCCGCTCGGCGCGAGCCTCGCCTATACGGATGCCGTGACCAAGGAGGTCGAGGAGGTGCTGACGCCGCTGCGCGAGGACGGGACGATCGCCACGATCATCTCGATCGTCGGACAGTTCGGCGAGCTCCGCCGCGCCTCCGTCATCGTGCGCCTCGCCACCTGGGAGAATCGCACCAAGAGCCAGCAAGAGATCATCGCCGAGCTCCGTCCGGCGCTGTCGCGGATCACGGGTGCCGCCATTCGCCCCGGTTCTCCCGCCGGCCTCGGCCTTCGCGGCTCGAACAATCCCGTGCAGGTGAGCGTCGGCGGGCCGGAGTTCGCGTCCGTCGCCGAATGGGCGGACACGCTCGCCAGCGCCATGCGCGAGAACGAGGGGCTGACCGGCGTCGAGGTCGTCTACGACAACAACCAGCCGGGCTACAACATCAGCGTCAACCGCGACCGTGCGCGAGACGTCGGCATCGAGGCGCGCGCGATCTCGGAGGCGCTACAGACGCTGTTCGCGTCCACCGACGTCACCGAATATGCCGATCGCGGCCGGCAATATCCCGTCATCGTCCAGGCGCAGGTCGACGACCGCAACAGCGCGCGCGATCTCTCCAACGTGTTCCTGCGCAACGATGCCGGGGCGCTCGTCGCCCTCGACGGGCTCGTCACGGTGGACGAGAACGCGACGCCGCGGGCCCTCAACCGATACGACCGCCTACCCTCGGTCGAGGTGTCGGCGGGACTTGCGGAAGGCTACGATCTCGGCAGCGCGCTCGCCTATGTCGATCAGATGGCCTCCGAGCGGCTGCCGGCCGAAGCGCAGATCGCCTACAAGGGACAGGCGCGCGAGTTCCAGGATACGTCCGGCGGCATCGCCGTCGTCTTCGGCATCGCGCTCGTCATCGTCTTCCTCGTGCTTGCCGGCCAGTTCGAGAGCTTCATCCACCCGATCATCATTCTCCTCACCGTTCCGCTCGGCGTCGCCGGCGCGCTCGGCTCGATCCTCTTCGCCGGCATGTCGATCAACATCTACAGCCAGGTCGGACTGATCCTGCTCATCGGCCTGATGGCGAAGAACGGCATCCTCATCGTCGAATTCGCCAACCAGCTCCGCGACGAGGGCCATTCGATCCGCGAGGCGATCCTCGAAGGATCCGTGGTGCGCCTGCGTCCGATCCTGATGACGACGGTCGCGACCGTCCTCGGCGCCGTGACGCTGATGCTGACGGGTGGGGCGGGATCGGAAAGCCGCGAGGCCATCGGCGTCGTCATCGTCGGCGGCTTCTCGATCGCGACCGTGCTGACGCTGTTCGTCACGCCCGTCGTCTACGACCTCCTCGCCCGCTTCACCCGGCCGCGCAGCGCTGTGGCTGGAGACCTCGACCGCGCGATCGAGAAGGCGGAAGCGACGGGCAGGGGACCGGAGCCAGTGCCAGCGGAGTGAGGGGGAGCCGTATCGGCATGGCTGGCCGAAAACTCAAATTGCCACTCCGACCTTGGTATGATTTTCCGGCGATTGGCTAGGCCAGTGAATTTTGAGTCCTGCCTCACCCCTTCCGGTCGTCATCCCGGATCAAGTCCGGGAGGACGACCGGACAGGGCGAGGTCTGCGATCCGGCAGCGCGGCTCGGCCAATGTAATCGGGCAGAGGTCGTATGGCAGGGTTGCCGCAGCCCTGCGCGGTCGACGGTTGAGGCCCTTCATAAAGCCGCCTCCCTTCACCCCAGCGGAATGTCGTTCCCCGCCTTGCCCGTCTGGTAGCTCGTCGACAGCGCCGCGTATCGCTCTCTGATGCGATCGCTCTGAGTGAAGAGCGGCGACCGCTCCGGCTCCCCGGTCGCCGCAACGACATCCGCGATGGCAACGCTCCTCCAGAACGCGTTCACACGCCTGTACCCGCCGGGATCGACGTCGAAGACCTCCTTCAGGATCTTCAGATCATGGGGGATCGCGAAACTGTCGCGCGAGTCTTCATGGCTGAAGAAGTAGAAGTAGGTGTCGAAGCCCGCCCATGCGATCGCCGACATGCACATGCTGCAGGGCTCGTGCGTCGATAGAAAGGTGAGGTCGCGCGTCGGCGGTCGGTCTTCCATCTCGTAGAAGCGTTTCAACGTGTGCACCTCGCCGTGCCAGAGCGGGTTGTCGCGTTCGTTGTTGGTGCCTGCGACGACGAGCGAAAGGTCAGACTTGCGCAGGATCGCCGCGCCGAAGACCTTGTTGCCGTCGGCGACGCCCCGCTCCGTCAACGGCAGGATCGCATCCTCCATCACGTCGAGGAGCCGAGCGGCGAGCGACGGGCGCATGAGGATGTCGTCGTTCAAACCGTTCGTCTCCTCTCGTACCCTCCGCGTCGGTTCTCGCCCGACACGCCTTTGCAAAGCAAAATACCGACGTTTGCTCTGGAACATGACACCGTCATCGCCCATGGTTGACGCCATGGCCATCGAAATCGAACGCAAGTTTCTCGTCCGCGACATGAGCTGGCTCACCCCCGGCTGCGACGTCTCCTCCCTCCGGCAGTTCTATCTCGGCCGTCGCGACGATTTTTCGTTGCGGGTGCGCGTCGTCGACGACGCCAGCGCCTTCCTCACGATGAAGACCGGGTCCGGCCTTGCCCGCGGCGAGTTCGAATACGAGATCCCGCTTCAAGACGCGGCCGATCTCGAAGCCGCCCGCGTCGGCGTCGTCATCGAGAAGCGGCGGCACCGCCTGCCGCACGGGCGCCACACGATCGAGATCGACGTCTTCGAGGGGGCGCTCGCCCCGCTCGTCGTCGCAGAGATCGAGCTGTCCTCCGAGACCGAGGCCGTCGAACTTCCCGCCTTCCTCGGCCGTGAGGTCACCGGCGATCCCGCGTATTCGAACGCACGGCTTGCGCTTTCTGGCATTCCCGGCGATTCTTCCGCGCTCTGACGCGACGAACGACACCTTCAGCAGGACCCGATTTCCATGAGCTACCGCATCGACCCGGGCGCGCCACTCGACGCCGAGACGCGGCGCGTCTTCACCGAACAGTTGGACAAGGCGACGGCCGAGCTCTCCGCGCCGGCTTCCGGCCCCGACGGCGATCTTCACGAGGCGATCCACGACGCCCGCAAGCGCCTCAAGAAGCTGCGCGGCCTCCTGCGTCTCGTGCGCCCCGGCCACGAGCGCTTCTATCGGACCGAGAACGAGCGCCTTCGCGACATCGCCCGCACCCTGTCGGCCGTCCGCGACCGCACCGCGCTCATCGAGTCGCTCGACGCTCTCGAGGCGCATGTGCCGGCAAGCCTTGCGGCAAGCGCCGTCGAAGGGTCCTTCGCCGGCGTGCGCGCTGGCCTCGAAACGCGGCGGCGTGCAGCGCTCGAAGCGGCGGGCGA